>CAMOYT010000039.1 GCA_946630315.1 uncultured Bacillota bacterium
GAAATATCATCAAAATTAACAGGAGTAATAATATTCATAGAATATCTAGTAGATAAATCCGGATGATAGAATACTATTTTTGCCATAAAAACATTATTCTCAACGACCATATCAACTGAATTAATTCTTAAATCTTTAACCAAGTGGCCGCAATCATTTTTACTCTCACCTAAATCAGGTAATTCATAAACTTCTTTTTTAGAATTATCAATTGCAGTACCAGCAGCATTAGCAGCCCCATATTCAATAGTAAATGATTCACCAGCATCTCCAGGTTCTACACCCATGCATTGACCTGCTTCTTTTCCTGATACATCATTACCTTCAAAAGAACGTTTTTTTACTACAAAAAACTTCTTAGTACCATCTTTAAAAGTAAGCTTAGCTTGAAATATATCAGTAAATTTATTTTCTTTTCCAACTGGACTAATAACTACACTTACTAGTCCTTTTCTAATAATATCTCCTTCAATATCTCTAGTAACAGTATTTTTAAAAGTAATTAATTTTTCTTTAGCCGATTCAATATTTTGCTTAGTATTAAAAGAACTAATCATACTAAATAAACCAACAGATATAATTCCAATAATAACAAATACCATTAAAATTTCTACTGTTGTCATTCCTTTATTATTCATTATCTAATCACCTCAATCGTTGCATAAGAATAATAGTAATCATCTTCTCCAGAAGTAGCATCATTACTATCTATCTTAGATTTAAATTCTGCAATAACACGATAAGGTGCTCCATTTAAAGAAGGATTCTTATAATTAGGTAAATAATTAATATAATCAGTAAATCCATCTTCATCACCAATTTTAGATTTAAACTTAGTAATATTATAATTAGTTACATATACTCTACTTATTTCAGCATCTTTCCAATACTCAATACATAATTCCTTTTGTGGTTTAGCAGCGTCAGCAAACTTATCACAAAATGAATCACTAGATTTAGTACTACTAGAGAAATAATAATATGCTTGTTCTCCCTTAATACTACCTTCAATTAAATTAAATCTATAATTAGGATTTTGCAAAAAATTCTTAAGCCAATACACTTTATATTTACTATCTATATCATCATAATGTTCTCTTTTTTCATACTCACCTATTAAAGGGAAAAAGTTGTTGTACAATATTGTAAAGATTGTCATTATAAACACAGTAACAACTAAAGTTTCTGCTAATACAAAGCCACTATTATTCAACTTTTTCATTTTTTTAGCCTCCCCTTTATTGCTATTATCTAAAAATTATTATATAATACTTTATAGTAAAATACCATAGTAAAAAAGATAAAAAGGAATTGGGGCTGAAAAGAATGGATAAAATGGCACAGTTTGATGTAAAACGTGTACAAAAAGGTGTTCAAAGTTTTATGGTTTCATTTGATTTCACAAAAACACCTATAACTCAAATAGCTGACTACATTATCATTGCTGCTTCGAAACATGGTGCATCAGACATCCATTTCGATCCTCGTGAAAATGGTATGATGGTCCGTTTCAGAATAGATGGTGATTGTCAAGATTACACATTTATTCCCTTAGCTTATGAGAAAAATTTAAGTACGAGATTAAAACTTTTAGCAAACATGAACATAACTGAATCAAGATTACCACAAGATGGTGCAATCAAAGGTGATTTTGGTGGCACTTATCTAGATATGCGTGTTTCTTCACTTCCACTTAACGAAGGTGAAAAAATCGTTATTCGTATTCTTGATTATTCACGAAGCTTACAAGGTATTGATTCATTAGGTTTCCATCCAGACAATTTACAAAAAGTAAAAAGAATGATGGAAATACCAAATGGTATTATCTTAACAACAGGAGCAACAGGTTCTGGTAAATCAACAACTACATATTCAATTCTACAAGGATTAAATAAACCAGAAACAAATGTTATTACTGTTGAAGACCCAATAGAAATGAATATTGAAGGAATTAACCAAGTTCAAGTAAATGCTGAAATTGGAATGACTTTTGCTGCTGCCTTACGTTCTATCTTACGTCAGGATCCAAATGTTATTCTAATTGGAGAGATTCGTGACTCTGAAACAGCACAAATTGCCGTTCGTGCATCAATAACTGGACACTTAGTTTTATCAACTATCCATACAAACAACACTTTAGCAACAGTTGAACGTCTTCTAGATATGAATGTTGAAAGATACTTACTTTCTACCGCATTAACTGGAATCATATCTCAAAGACTTGCTAAAATGTTATGTCCTGATTGCCGTTATCAAAGAGAAACAACTAAATACGAAAAGAAAGTATTTAAAAAATACATGCATATGGATGTGCCAATGGTTTGGGATGCTAATCCAAAAGGCTGTGATCATTGTCGTAAAGGTTATAAAGGACGTATCGCTGTACACGAAGTATTAGAGTTAGATGATGATATTAGAAATGCCTTAAATAATGAAAAAATGGATAAAAAAGCGTTAGCAAAATTAGTATATGGTACTAAAACAATCACTATGCTTCAAGATGCTTTAATTAAATGTTTAGATGGAAAAACTTCTTTTGAAGAAGTATATAAAACAATCGAAATTGAAAATGAAGATGATGACAACTATGAAGAAGAAGTAAAAGTTGTTGCAGAACAAGCTCCAAAACAAGAACCAGAAGAACCAGAAAGTGATGACTTATTAGATAATTCTGCTAAAGGTGAAGCAATTAAATTAAATGTTGGAATTATTCCTATTAATGAAAACCCTGAAGCTGAGCAACAAACAGAACAACAACCTACGCCAACTACAGAACAAGCTCCTGCTGCAGTACCAACTACTGAACAAACACCTGAACAAGTACAACCTACACAAGCTCAGGCAGAACAAGTTCAACCTGAAACTACACAACAGCAAGAAGTACAACCACAACAACAAATTAATATTCCAGGAGTTGTAGTTGCACCTGCTCAAGCTGAGCCACAACAACCTGAACAAACAGTTCCAGCTCAGCCAACACAAGTAGAACAAAATCAAGCACCTACTGTAGCAACAGAAACACCAGTTGATCAATTATCACCTGAAGAACATATGCCAATTCCAGCATTAACAACAACTACAGTTGCAACACCAAATGCTTCAGTTCCAGTTGCTGTTGCAGTTCCAGCACCTGCTCCAACTCCTACACCACAAGTAGAAACTGCACAACAAGCAAATAATGTAATACCTGTGGTAGCAACAGAACCACAAGCACCAACTGAACAGCAAGTAGTTGCACCTGCAGTTCAATCAGTTGTACCAGCAATTACAGAAGTTAACCCATCACCAGTTACACAAGCTGTTACCGTTAACAACCCTCAAATTGCTATACCTGAAATAACAATTGCTCAACCAGAAACTGAAGTTGAAAAACCACCAGAGATTAAAACATTTGATATTAAGAAACCTGATGACTTACCAAAAGAAGCCTTACTAACACCAATTCCAAATATCATAACAAACTCTGATGGAAATATAGAAAGTAAAAACACTGCACCACAGACACCATTAACACCAAGATTTGATAAATTAGAAAAACTATAAAAGAAGAGAAATCTTCTTTTTTTTATAAAAAAAAAGAGATTAAATCTCTTCTATAATTTTAAATATTTCATCATTTATATCTTCAATAGAACGAATCTTATCATCCTTAACACATTCAATTCTACTCCAATTATATAATTCAGAAAGTTCGATATATGCTTCCTCAGCATGTTTTAAATGTTCAGGATCTTTTTCATGCTCATCTAAATGTTCTCTATTCTTTTTTAATTCAGCAGATTTTTCAAATGGCATATGTAAAAATATAGTAATATCAGGTTTGGGTAATCTAAGTAACCAATATTCTAATTTATCAATCCATTGATACATATTAAATCGCTCATCTTTATCATATATCTTACTACCTTGATGAGCTAAATTACTAGTAGTATACCTATCTAATAATACATAATAATCATCATTTAAATATTTCTCAATCTCTTTAAAATTATATTTTCTATCAGCTGCATAATATAAACAAGAAACCATTGGATCAACATTAGGTGCTCCTTCTGGAAAGAATCCTTCACATATCTCTGGTTTACCAAGATAACAACCACCTACTATTTTACCAGTTGGAGTATCATACATTGGAAAATCAAATCTTTTTACTTTATACCCTTCAAGACCAAGTCTTTTCTCTAATAGTTTTGTTTGTGTCTCTTTTCCACTACAATCTGTACCTTCAATAACAATAATCTTTCCTGCCATTTTAATCACCTTTCTTATTTTAAATAAATCTTTACTTCAAATGAATTACCCAAAATATTTTTACCTTTATAATCATCACTAATCCATAGTCTTAATTTATAACGATCATTCTTTTTATTTAAAACACCAGAGTGGATTATCTTACCATTGTCTTTATCTTCTGCAATATATAAATTCCCGAATCCCACTTCTTTTTTATTACTATCTTCTAAGTAGTATTTAATATATTTTAAATCAATCTTATTATTAATAGGAGTAACAACAACATCAAAACTGCTTCCCTCTACCCCATCACTGTCAATATCAAATTCAACATAACTACTATTTTTATTAGATTTACCATCTTTATCGTTTAAAACATTGACTTCATCAATAGTAAGCTGTGTACCATCCATCATATTTCTAAAAGAAATAAAATTTAAAGTTTCTTTATTTATATTTGAAGAAAAGAGAAATTTAGTTACAAGAAAATAACCAGAGAATCCAATCATTAAAACTAGTAGAACTAATCTTAAACTAGATAGAATAATCCTTTTTCTCTGTTTTTTTTCTTCTCTAAGTTGTTTTTTTGTTTTTCTCTTCGTTTTTCTCTTCGCCATTCAAATACCTTCTTCTATCTTAATTTTAACAAATTAAACAACTACTTACAATATAAAAAGTGTCATTAGACACTTATATTATTATTTTCGTCAAATGGTACTAGTAAACATTTACGACTAGCTAAATAGTCACACATATGTACAAAATTTTGATACTTTGTCTTAGGTTTTTCTAATACCTCATTACCATTATAATCTGTAGTCCAAGGCCCCATATGAGTCTTAATAACATCTCCTACAAATAGAGCTTCTTTCTTACTTAAGCCTATTTCTTCATAATGCTCTACTACAAAATTAGCCATAAGTATTGGATGATCAAATCTAGTATACTTTTCTTGTTTCTCTCCTAGTTTTAATCCATCATGTACAAGTAAAGCAAGTAACATCAAATCCTTTTCTCTTGCACTATACTTATCTCCAATACAAGGATCACTTAATAATTCATATCCAATTCTCATAGCAGCTTTACTATGTCTAAGTAATCCTCCATCACCTAATGCATATTCTGGATGATACTTACCAGTTGAAGATGCAGCCTCATGGAACCAATATTCTGGTAACATATTAATAATATTAAGTAAAGCATCACTAATATCTTCATTCTTTATTAATTCTAATTCATCTAAAAATAATTCTTCTCTATCCATTTACTTCACCTTCTAATAACTTTACTATAACACTATTACTAATATACCATAAATCATTTGGAATAAAAAGCCTATTATCTTCGAGCTTCAATAATCCTTCATCTACTAAATTATCATATTTATAATAATAGTCTAAATCATTACTATATTTATCTTTAAAGCTCTCTAAGTTTATTCCATCACTAGTTCTAAGATTTAATATTATTTCATAATTAATTTTATCTTTAGTCTTTAAAAACTCTAAACTATTATCCATCATATAATCATGATTTAAATATTTAGTAATACTTCTAGTCTTACTATATCTAATATTACCTTCATATCCACTACTACCAAGTCCAAATCCATAATATTCTAAATTTTTCCAATAACACATATTATGTTTTGATCTATAAGTACTATTCTTACTAAAATTACTAATCTCATAATGATCAAAGTCACTTAAATAATCACATATTAAATCATACATTTTTCTATCAATTTCTTCATCTATATATTTATACCCCTCTATATATAATTTAGTATGTTCTTCTAATATTAAAGAATAAGTAGAAACATGAGTAATATTTAAACTCTTAATAAATTCTAAATCTCTAATTAAATCATCAATACTTTCATTCTTAATCGCATACATTAAATCAACATTAATATTATTAATACCTATCTTATTGCAATAATTAATAATATCAATAACCTTATTCTTATCAATATCTCTATCAAGTATCTCTAAATTATTTTTACCAATACTTTCAAGTCCAAAACTAATACGATTAATACCATAACTCTTAAATAAATCTAATTTAGAATAATCAATACTATCAAAATTACATTCTATAGTAAATTCAATATCTTTACTTTTATTAAGTTTATTAATAATACTAAACAATTTATTTAACTGTTTATTATTTAAACTACTAGGAGTTCCTCCTCCTATATATATAGTATCTAATACTTCTCCTTGATATGAATCATTAATTTCAATTTCTAATTCATCTAAGTATTTATCAACTATCTCTTCATTATAAAATATTTTACAAAAGTCACAATAACTACATATTTTATTGCAAAAAGGTATATGTATATAACAACTTCTTACATCTCTCATTACTTATCACCTGATGATAGTATTGATAAAAATGCTTCTTGTGGTACTTCTACACTACCAATTTGTTTCATTCTCTTCTTACCTGCTTTTTGCTTTTCAAGTAGTTTTCTCTTACGAGTAACATCTCCACCATAACATTTAGCAAGTACATCTTTTCTTAATGCTTTAATAGTCTCTCTTGCAATAACATGTTGACCTATCGCAGCTTGAATAGGAACTTCAAACATTTGTCTTGGAATAATTTCTTTTAACTTTTCAGTAACCGCTCTACCTCTAGGATATGCAAAATCCTTATGAACAATAACTGATAAAGCATCAACTACTTCTCCATTTAATAAAATATCCATCTTAACTAAATTACTTTCTCTATACCCTATTAATTCATAATCAAAAGAAGCATATCCTTTAGTAAATGACTTTAACTTATCAAAAAAATCATATACTATTTCAGATAAAGGAATATCATAATTAACTGTAACTCTCTTTTCATCTAAATAATCTACTCCAATAAAACTACCGCGTTTATTTTGACATAACTCCATAATTGGACCAATATATTCAGAAGGAGAAAAAACAGATACTTTAACATATGGTTCTAATGTTTTAGAAATAACTTCTCTTCTAGGCATCTTAGCTGGACTATCTACTAAAATCATACTACCATCAGTAAGTTCTACTTGATATATAACAGAAGGAGAAGTTGCAATTAAATCAATACCAAATTCTCTTTCAATTCTCTCTTCTATAATCTCCATATGAAGAAGTCCTAAGAAACCACATCTAAAACCAAAACCAAGCGCTTTAGAAGTCTCAGGTTCAAATGTTAAAGCAGCATCATTTAATTTAAGTTTTTGTAGTGCTTCTCGTAAATCTTCAAACTTATTAGATTCAATTGGATAAAGTCCTGAATAAACCATTGGTTTCATTTCCTTATATCCAGGAAGCTTAATACTAGCAGGATCATCATCTAATGTAATAGTATCACCCACATGTACATCACTAATACTCTTAATTGATGCATATAAGTAACCAACTTCTCCACTACTTAATTTATTTACTTTTACTTCTTTAGGAGTATTAATAGAAAGACCAACTACATCATAGACTGCACCAGTCTCCATCATTCTAATATTATCTCCTACTTTTACTTCTCCATCAACAACTCTAATACTAGTAATAACTCCTCTATAAGAATCAAATAAACTATCAAATATCAAAGCTTTTAATTTATCATTCTTATTACCTTTAGGACAAGGTATTTTATTAATAATAGTTTCTAATAATTCATCAATTCCAACACCAGTCTTAGCAGAAGTTAAAACAATTTCATCTCTATTAAAACCAATGTTTTCTAACTCTCCAATAACAGCTTCTACATCTGCTGAAGGAAGATCGATTTTATTAATAACTGGAATAACTACTAAATCATTATCTAATGCTAAATAAAGATTTGCTAAAGTCTGAGCTTCTATTCCTTGAGCAGCATCGACAACAAGTAATGCCCCTTCACATGCTGCTAAACTTCTACTTACTTCATAGGAGAAATCTACATGTCCTGGTGTATCTATTAAATGTAAATAATATTCTTCATCATTTAATTTATAAGTTAATTGAACAGCATTTAACTTAATAGTAATTCCACGTTCTCTTTCTAAGTCCATAGAATCTAACATTTGATCTTTTAACTCTCTTTTATCTATAGCCCCAGTTTTTTCTAATATTCTATCAGCTAGAGTACTTTTACCATGATCTATATGTGCAATAATACAAAAGTTTCTAATATTTTCTTGTTTCATATGTACTCCTCCAATTCATTACTATTTTACCAAAAAAAAGATACTATTTCTAGTATCTCTTATACATTTGATAACCACTTGTATTAAATCCTAAATTAGAATAAAAATCTACAGTTTTATCAGTTGGTTCAACTAGCACACCAGGAACTTCAATTCCATAATAATCTTCAAAAAAGTCTTTATGCTTTAATACATAATTTACCATATAAGTACCTGCTCCAGCTTGTCTTTTTTCTTCCTCTACAAACAATCTATCGATATAAACATTATCAAACATAGTACCAACTAACATTCCACCTATTATTTTTTTGTCTTCGTCTTGTAAATTAAAAGCTAACATATCTCCCTTTTCTATAAATTTAGCAAAAGGACTTTCTACTAAACTTTTAATTTCTTTTTTTACACCAAAATCTCTTAATCTTCTTTTCTCAAAATCTAGTATTGCTTCTTCATTGCTAGAATCAACTAATTTAATATTATACATAACCACTCCCCCAAAAGCAGCTATATTATATCATAAAAAAGAAAAAAAGTCTACATTAGTAGACTTAAATACCTTGACAATAAGAATAACCACTACCATTAACTACACAAGAATATGAGTTATCTTCAGCAGCAACATATCCAGATTGATAAGCAGAAACATTAAGATTACCATTTGAACAATATGTACGAATTGAACCAGAATAGTTTTCATCAATAGAACAATCATTCTCATCAAAGGCACTTAATAAAGCCGCTTTATTAGCTTCATAAATAGGTTTAGAAGATAAATCTCTTTCATTAACCCCACCTTTTAAATAATATATAGTTCCATTCTTATTAAATCCAACATAACTCTCTTGTACAAGTTGTCCTAATAAAAGTTGTTTAGTAAAGAAAGCATGTCCAAAATCACTCATAGCAGCATCTGGGCTATCATATAAAGGAGCATCATCACCAATAATTCCACCTATATTAATACCATCTTCACCAACATAATATTTAGTACTTACTTTATCTCTCTCAACAGCATTTTCATCAGCTTGTACATAAGTTGTACTAAATGAAAGATTTAAAGTTTGTGCCTCTGTTGGTATTTCTCCAACACCAATATCTTTATTATATCCAATATGAACTAAATATGTATCAACATCACCAGCTTTTAATAAATGATTATAATCAAAATCAACTTTATCACCATAAGATATATAATAGTCTAAATAAGCTGGTAAATCACCCATTTCTGATCCATTCAATCTAGATGAAATATCTGATAACATTGCATCAATTGTACCATCATTAACAACATCTACAGTAAATTCAAAATAATCACCTGGATTATTTAAAGTAACATTATACTCAACCAAATTCTTTTCACTATTCTTTATCTCAGGTGTTTCAGCATCAACACTGCCTTCATTAACAACTACATTATCAAAGTGAACATCCCAATTAGCACTTTTAATTGCTGCATCACCTGCAATATTTAAATCACTATTTAAAATCGCATATGCAACTCCAAGCATAACCACTAACGCTCCTAAAACATAAATAGTTAAAGTCTTTTTCTTTTTCTTATTCATAATATCCTCCTATTTGACCTCACTTTTTACATAATAATAACTATTACCATTCTTCATAAAAGTATATGTTACTATACCACATCTACCAGAATAATTACTTATTTTAATAGGTGTCTCAGCTAAACTAACTTTAGTTACACCATTTAATAATTCAACTTCATCATTCTTTTCATAATCTTTATAAATACCTATATCATAAGTATCTGAACCTTTATTAGATACTTTAGTAAATATAATATTCTCTTTAATTTCTAAGACTCCATTACTAGTCTCTTTAGCCTCACTAACTTCTCCATAGAATGGTTGTACAACACCAGCTGTATAATTATCTTTACCTTCAAATACTGTATCATATCCATCTCTATCAATATTATATTTCATAGTAACAACATTATTACCATCAATATTAAAAGGTAATGTTAATTTAATAGTATTATCTTCAGTAAAACTATAATCTGGTCCAAAAAACTTAGTCATATAATTCTTAACCTTAGTCCTTGGTATTGTATAAATAGTCTTACCTTTAGTATCCTTTTCTAAAGTATCAGTAAAATCATCTCTTGAAGAAAATTGCATTGCATAATAGAATTTTTGCAATTCATTAAAATCTTCACTATGTACATCATTATTCTTTAAAAATATTTCATTTCTTTTTCCGTTAGCTCCATAAGTTACCATCTTATATGCATCTACTACTTTACTATCATCTACTTTTAAAGTAGTTGTAGTAACTTCAGGAACAGGAGCTGGTTTACTTCCAAACAAAGCATTTGTAACTAAGAAAACTAATAATCCAGCAATTATTGCTATTACAACAATAACTATTATCTTAAAAGTATCGCCGCTATTTTTCTTACTGCCACCTTCCTGGAAGTCATCGCCTATTCTAAAGTCCATAAAACTACACCTCTACTATATATATTTTATCATAAATAAAGAAAAAGAAAAGACTATTTTTCTTTTCTTTTCATCATCACTATACTAGTATTATTAAAATCAATAGTTTTAATCATACTATTTAATTTTTTTAGACTCATATTTCTAATTTTATCTACTCTATCAGATACCATATCACCATATCTAATAATATCTCTAAATGATCTATCTACGACATCATAAACATCATCATAAGCTTTAACTTCATTAGCAATCCATACTTTTTTTATTCTATTAAAGTCTTCTTCTTTAACTTTTTTAATCTTAAATTCTTTTCTAACCTCTTTTAATATTTCATTAATATCAGTACTACTACACATAATATATAAAGTATATATATTATTATAATTTTCTAAGTCATATTCAAAAGATTGTAATAAATTAAGCTTATCTACTCTATCTCTAAATAAAGAAGTAGAACCAAACATACAAGTAAATAACATATTTAAATACATACTAGTCATTAACTTATCTTTATCATCATTAAATATTTTTAATCCAATACCAATCTTTTCAACATTAATATCACTCTCAATTGTATCTTCTAAAATATTTACTTTCTTATTTTCTTTAACATCTACTGCTTTAGCTCTACCATTATTATCAATTAACTCAGTATTATCCTTAATAACAGTTAAAGCTTCATCTACATCAAAATTACCAACAACAAGTACAAACATATTACCTGGATTATAAAAGTTCTCATAACACAAATATAAATCTTCCTTAGTAATATCTTGAATAGAAGTAACACTTCCACCAATATCTACTCTTCTAGGACTAGACTTATAAACACATTCTCTAAGTCTCATTTCTAATCGATAATCAGGTATATCATTATACATTTTTAATTCTTCAGCAATAATACCCTTTTCTTTGTTAACATTTTCATTAGTATAATATGGACTATTAACAAACTTTAGTAAATATTCCAAGTTCTCTTTAAAATTCTTAGTACCACTACAAATATATTGCGTACTATCAAAATCAGTCATAGCATTACTATCAGTACCACTAGCACTAAAGAAAGTAAATGGATCTTCTCCAGATTCTTGTTCAAACATTTTATGTTCCAAAAAATGAGCAATACCATCTGGTACAATTACTTCTTCATCTTTACCAACTGGAATAAAATTAGTAATATCACTACCAAATCTAGTAGCATAACTAATATAATAATTCTTCTTATTCTCCATAGGTACTAAATATATTTCAAGTCCATTATCAAGTACTTCTTTATAATAAGCTAAATCAAGTCCAACAAATTCAGTCTTATTCATCAGTACCCACCCCCTCAAGTAAGAATATAGTATCTAACTTAATCTTCTTAGCTACTTTTATAACATCATTCTTAGTAACTTTAACTATACTCTCTCTTCTCTTATCAAGACTGTCTAATCTTAATAAATCACTAACTAATCCATTATTAATAATAGTATTAGGGCTTTCCATTAACTCATCTAAATTAGTTTGATAATATTCTTTAGCAATATCTAAATCCTTCTTAGTAAATTTACCCCATCTCATATTTTGCAATTCTTCTTCAATTAAAGTAATACACTTATCATAATTAATCTTATCTATTCCACATAAAATCATCATTATATTATCAAACTTATTAACAACACTATTAATACTATAACATAATGAATTTTTCTCTCTAACATTTCTAAATAATTTAGACTCAGTACAACCACCAAATATATAATTATAAATTGGTAATACATACTTCTCTTCATAATCACTAAGTTTTCCAATAGGACAAATAATACTAATTCTAGATTGAGAATTATCTATTCTCTCAGTACCTTTAAGTTTTCTACTACGTACTCTAAATCTATCTAATTTATATGGAATTCTTCTTCTTTTAACAGTTCTAAATTTAAAATACTTCTTAATAGACTTAATAACATCATTAGATACATCTCCAACTACATAAATATCAATTAAATCATGATTAATAAAACTATCATAATATTTATATAACTTACTAGTATCAATGCTATCTAAATCTTCTAAATAACCACCTAATCTATAACTAATAGGACTATTACTATTAAATGTTTCAAAAGATCTAATAACACTATACATAGGAGCATTTTCTTTTAAAGTATTAAGACTATTACTAATCTTAGTCTTAACAATATCTAACTTATCTTCCCTAAACTTCTTATTAGTAACATCAGGTTTAAATATAATTTCACTTAAATATTTAATAGCCTCGTCCAAATTACCTTCCTCAGTATATTTATCATTTAAAACTTCCATATCATAATTAGTAAATATATAATTACCTAATCTATAAGTATTATTATATAAAGTAGTAGCATATAACTCTTGTACTTTAATAGCTAAATCTCTTTTTTCTTTATAATTCTTAGAAGACTGAAGTAACATATGAGATAAAACATTTCTAATAGTAATCTCATCTTTCTTAATAACCCTTCTAAACACAACACTAATATTTACAGTACGAAATTTATTAGTTTTATATACATGTAATTTAAAAGCACCACAGTCTTTTTCAATATATTCCATTAAACCACCCATTCTAATATTAAATAGCTTCTAAAGCTAAAGTAATCATATCATTTAAAGAATTCTCTCTATCTTCACTAGTTAAAGAACTCTTATCATATTTAGAATCTACTACAGTCATTAAACAAGCAGCATCTCTATTTAATTTACGAGCACAATAAAATAAAGCAAAAGCTTCCATCTCAACACTCAAGAAATCATCATCAGGAAAATTAGCTTCAAAATCCTCCATACTATCACAATACAAATCAAAAACATCACTAGTAATAGTCTTACCATATCTAATATTAATACTTTTAGAATCAGCTACATCTAAAATACTATTATTAAGCATACTACTAGATTCAACATAATCATCAGTACCATTATCTAGTAACTTATTCCAATAAGTCTTACAAAAAGCACCTTTACTTAAGACAACATCTCTAAGTTTAATATCTTTATGTAATGAACCAGAAGTACCAATTCTAATAATCTTCTTAACATTATAAAATTTAAATAATTCATAAGCATAAATTCCAATACTTGGAATACCCATTCCTGATGGGAATACTGTTATTCTTTTACCTTTATAATTACCAGTATATGCTGTCATATTACGTACTCTATTAACTATAATAACATCTTCTAAAAAATTATCTGCTATATACTTTGCACGTAATGGATCACCTGGCATTAAAACTAATTCACTAATCTCTTCTTCTCTACTTTCAATATGAGGAGTAGCCATATCAACACCTTCTTTCATTCTCCATTATAACAAAAACTTATAAAGAAAAAAAGAAGTTATTCAGAAACTTCTTCTTCACTACTTTCTTCTAATTGTACTAATACTTCTCTAGGCTTAGAACCATTAGGAGGACCAATAATACCTCTCTCT
>CAMOYT010000040.1 GCA_946630315.1 uncultured Bacillota bacterium
TTTTTTTATAGATATGTTTTTAATTTTTTTGTTTCTCTATTTATTCTTAGTTTTCTATATGCTTTTGCTTCTATTTGTCTTATTCTTTCTCTTGTAAGACCATATTCTTTTGCTATTTCTTGTAGTGTTTGTGGTCTTCCGTAGAAGCCAGCACGTCTTTTTATTATATCTTTTTCTCTATCGTTTAATATACTTTCATCTATAACTTTAAGTATTTCTTTATGCATCATATTTTCCATGATTTCATCTTCTAGACTATTTTGATCATCAACAATCATATCCATTAGAGTAGTATCTTTATCTTCACCAATTTGCATATCTAGTGATGTTGCTTCTACTTGATATGCATGTTTTTTAATTTCTCTTATTTTATCTTCTGTATAAGTTACATTATTATTTGATAACATTCTAGCTATTTCAGATATTGGCATAGCTTCACCATTATGTGATTGTGAATATTCTCTTTCTAGACGATTAATTTTTAATAATATTTCATGGGTATGTACTGGAATTCTAATAGTTCTTGAATGATCTGCTATACTTCTTGTTATTGATTGTCTTATCCACCAAGTAGCATAAGTAGAAAACTTATAACCTAATGTATAATCAAATTTTTCTACTGCTTTCATTAAACCTAGATTTCCTTCTTGAATTAGATCAAGAAAGTTACCATTTGTTGCATACTTTTTAGCAATAGATACTACTAGTCTTAAGTTAGATTCAGTTAATTTCTTTTTAGCTTCTTCATTTCCTTCTGATACTAGTTTGCCTAATTCTTGTTCTTCTTCATAACTTAGTAGTGGGATTTTTCCTATTTCATGTAAATACATTCTAGTACTGCTTGATAAACTAGCTTCATCAGCTTTAGTAATTATTGTACTTTTTTCTATTTCTTCTTGTGATACTTCTTCAATGCCATCAAGGTCTTCTTTGGTTGCTTCTTTTTCTTCTATTGTAAATTCATCTTCTTCTTCGTTTGTTATATTAATATTATTGTCAATTATAAAGTCACTTAATTCTTCTTTTTCTTCACTTGATAATTTATATTTTTTTAATAATTCATTTAGTTCTTCTTCTGTAAATACTTTATTATTTAATAGTATTTTTTTAATTGTAACTAAATTTTTATTCATACTAAACCAATCCTCCTGTTTGAGTGCATATTCTATCATTTTTTTAGTAAAAAGTCAATTGATATGGATGTGTAAAGCATAATTTATTTATGTAAATAATATTGAATTTATCCTACATACTTGATAAAATTATAGTATAAATAATAGAGTAAAGGAGTTTTTTTATGGAAAAGAAAAGAAATGGACAAACAATTATTATTGCGGTACTTGCAGTTGCAATACTATTTATGTCAGTAGGTTTTGCTGCTTATGCACAAACTTTAAGAATTAATGGTGATGTTTCTGTTGATGCTGCTAAATGGGATATTCACTGGGATAAGACTACATATACTAAGTCTAATGGTAGTGTAGATATTTTAGGATCTAGTCGTGAGGCTGGAAGTACACCTGTATTTGATAATACTTCTGTATCATTTGGTGCTGTGTTAAAGAAACCTGGTGATTATGCTGAATTCTCAATTGATGCTGTTAACGAAGGAACTTTTAATGCTAATTTAACTAGTATTACATTAACTCCAGCATTAACTGATGCTCAAAAAGAATACTTATCTTATTCTGTAACTTATAATGGAGTTGAATATACTTCATCTAGAGATGGATTAAGTGTTCCTTTAAATCCTGGTGATTCTAACAAAGTTACTGTAAAAGTAAAAGTAAATTATTTACAACCTGAGGATTCTACAAAGTTACCTCAAACTGTTCAAAATATATCTCTTACTGCTTTGTTTAATTATGATCAAGCTGAATAATTATAATTATTAGGAGTAGTTATGAAGAAAAATATTAAAGTTATATATTTGCTTGAGATATTATTATTGCTATTTAACTTAATATTTTATTCAATGATTAAAGTGATACCTAGTAGTTTGAATAAATATCTAGTTATCACTTTATTAATATTAATGATTATTCCATTACGTTTATATTTTTCTAAATATAGTAATAAGAGCTATTATACTGGATATATAGTTAGAACTGTAATTATGGTATTAATGGCTATTGGAATAATTATCTATTTACTAGGTCTATTATTAGGTTTTAAGATAGGATATGGTTATAATCTTAATACATTTATTTATTTAGTATTACCTATTGTTGTAATGACTATATTGTTTGAGTATTTGAGATTTATTGTTGTTAAGAATAACTATGATCATATTAAATCTACAATTATTTTTACAATACTTTTAGCTTTATTAGAAGTGTTTGCTTATTTAAATATTGGAGTATTAACTTCATCTTATAAGATATTTGTATTTATATGTTTAAATATTATACCTATTATTAGTGAAAATTTATTATGTACTTATTTAACTTATAAGAGTGATATGAAAGCAAGTTTATTATTTAGACTAGTTGCTAACTTATATGTTTATTTGTTACCAATAATTCCTAATTTAGGTGATTACTTATTATCTTTTGTTAAGATATTAACTCCATTTATTATATTCTATATAGTTAATAAGACTATGGTTAATGAAGATAGAAGTAAGAGAATTATTACTAGTAATTCGTTAAAGATATTTAGTATACCAATTATTATTATGCTTATATTTTTAGTATTACTTGTATCTGGTATTTTTAATAGTAGACTTATTGCAATAGCATCTGATTCTATGTATCCTTTATATAAAAGAGGGGATGCTGTTGTATATAATAAAGTTAAGTTGGATGAGTTAAAAAAAGGAGATATTATAGCTTTTAATAGTAATAATATTATTGTTACTCATAGAATATTTTCTATTAATCATAAAGGTAATAAGACATACTTTGTTACTAAAGGTGATAATAATGAAAATGTAGATGGTTCTTCTATTAGTGAAGAAGATGTTCTAGGAAGAGTAGATTATATAATTAAATATATTGGTTATCCTACGATATTTATAAATGAATTATTTGAAAGGAGTTAGGCTATGAAAATTATAAATAAAATTATTAGAATTTGTGTTTTATCTATATTATTTATTGTTGGAGTAGCTCTAATTGTTTTTGGTTTTACTAAAAGTTATATTTATCTAAAGTATCAAGAGGATAATTCTTTAAATTATAAAGTTTATTTAAAAAATAATAGTTATTTTGATTCTAATTATTTGGATGAAAATAGGACTTATATAACTAGTTTAATAGATTATATTAAGGTTAATTATCATTATAATTTGAAGTTTAATAAGAAAGTTGATGGTAATTATACATATAAAGTAGATGCTGTTATATATGCTAATAAGCCTAATGGTGAAGAGGGCTATTATTGGACTAAGCGATATAATATAGTAGAGCCTACTGTTAAGAATATTAATGATAAAAAAAATATTACTATAGATGAAGTAATTGATGTTGATTATAATAAATATAATAATATTTTAGAAGACTTTAAGAAAGAATATTCTATTTCTACAGATGGTTTATTAGCTGTTGAATTAACTGTTAAGAGTAATGTAACAGGAGAAGAATTTACTGATTCTATTAATGTACCTTCTACATTAAGTTTAAGTGTTCCATTACTTGAAAAAGCAGTAGAAGCTAGTATTAGTAAAAGTGCTATTAGTAATGATAATACATTGACTATTGAAAATGATAAGTTAAATGATTATAAATATGGTTCTATAATACTTGGTATATTATTAATACTTATTGATTTAATATTAATAATTTGTATTATTATATTTAGAATTCAGAATAAGAATAAACATCTTTATTTAGCAACACTTAAAAAGATAGTTGATACTCATGATAGTATTATTGCTAATGTTGATAATTTACCTGATGTTAGAGATTTAAAGGTGATTAATGTTAGTTCTTTTAGTGAATTATTAGATGTTTATAATGAAGTTAGAATGCCTATTAATTTTTATGAGAATAGGAGACATGATAAGGCTATATTTATGTTAATTAATAATAATATGTGTTGGAAATATGTACTAGATAAGTATAATATTGAAAGTATTGATAAGTAAGGAAGATTATTATGAGAAAAGAGAATGGTAAAAAAACTAATTTTAATTTAAATATTAAACTAAGTTTTCTTGTTTCTCTTTTTTTTGTTGTATTGATAATGTCTATGTCTATTGGATATGCTCTATATACACAAGTTATCAGAGTTGATGGGGTTATTAGTTTAAATAATCAAGGTAAGTTTAAAATTACTAATGTTACTAAGATTGATTCTTCTAATAGTAATGATGCTAATCCTACTTGGACTGATGATTCTATTGATTTTAGATTATCTTTTATTAGAAATAAAAATAATCCAGTATATAGTGCCACTTATGATATTAGTGTATCTAATGAGACTTTCTATGATAGGTTAATTACAGCATTTAATATTAGTTTTAGTACTTTAAATAATAATGATGAAGATATTGGTGTCGTTGACTATGAAATAGTTGATTTTTATGGTGATGATGTTATTAATCCATTGTCTGAGAAGACTTATAGGTTGATTATTACTTTTACTCCTAATATAGATCAATCTACATATGATATTGGTGGTATTGGAGAGATTGAATCGCAAGAAAAAATTAGTGGAGAATTAACTTTGAATTCAATGACTCCTACAACTGGTAGTATTAAAGATGGAAGGTTACAGAGAGTAGTTATTAATGTTAGTAGTAGTTATCAAAGTGCTCATAGTTCTTCAATTAATACTAATAGTGATAAAGTAGAAGTTGTTGATAGGAATGGTAATCGTTTAGGTAATATTACTGTTGCTGGTAATAGTACAGATCAAGAATTTGTCTTTTATTTAAAAGCGATTGATGGAGCTTTATTCCCTAATGATACTTATGTTACTAATTTAAGTTTATCTACTTCAGGTCTTCCGACATTAAGACTAGGTAAGATTACTTTAGATGTTAATAAACATGAGGAGTATGTCGATAGTACGCCTCCAGTTATCAGTAATGTTGTTGCTACTCAATCTAATGAAATTGGTGTAGTTGATTTGTCTTGGAATGGTGATGATGACTTTGCTGGAGTTGATAGTTATACGGTAATAGTTTTAGATGGTGATGGAAACGAAGTAAAAAGACTTAATAATATTACTGATACTAGTGTTTCTATTAATGATTTAAGTGATGGAACTAATGCTAGTACATATAATTTTAAAGTTTTTGGTAAAGATAATATTGGTAATGTTGCTAGTGATGAAGATATAAATAATTGTACTACTTCTAGTGGTTATTGTTCTATGAGTGGTAATGGTACTTATCAATGGGTATTTAGTATTATTAGAAATATTAATTATCTAAATTTTAGTGGTGAAAATAGTGTTAATATTGGAAATAATTATAGTGCTAGATTAACATCTTCTAGTGGTTTGTTTAGATTACCTAATAGTATTACTGTTAAGATGGGGGATACTACTTTAACGGCTGGAAGAGGGTATACATATGATTCTAGTAATGGTCAAATAAATATAACAAATGTTACTGGAAATATTACTATTACTGCTAATGGTGTATTTAATATTACTTGTTTAGTAGAAGGTACTAAAGTACTTATGGCAGATGGCTCTTATAAGAATGTTGAAGATATTTCATATGATGATTTAATGGCAGTTTGGAGCTATAATTCTGGTAGTTTAGTAGAAGAATATCCTATTTGGATAGAAAAAGAAACTGTTGTTGATCAATATTTACAATTAACTTTTAGTGATAATACAACTTTAAAAGTTTCTGGAGATCATGGTATATATAATTATGATTTAGGTATGTTTGTATCTGTTTTAGATAATAATAATTTAAAAGTTGGTAGTAGAATTGCAAAAGTTAAGAATGGTAAATTAAAAATAGTTAAGATTACTGATATGAAATATATTAAAAAGAATGTAAAAGTATATCATATAATATCTTCATATTATTTTAATATTATTTCAGATGATGTTATTACTACTGATCGTAATTTAATGATATCTAATCAATATGGATTTACTAAGAATATTACTTGGCCTAATAAATTACAATATAAGATAAGTCATGATGCTAATCATTTATATAAATATGATAAATATAGTGATTTTATGCCATATTATATGTTTAAAGGTTTAAGAGTAAATGAAGGTAAGTATTTGGTTGATATTGGATTAATTACTGATGAAGAATTAAGAATGTATTTATATTCATTCCCAGCTAATCATGATTATTATAAAAAAGTAGAAGTAAATAAGAATGGTAAAAGACTATGGATGGTTACTACTTCTTTAGATAAAGTAACTGAAAAAAACAAAAATAAATATAAAGTAGTTGAAGGTACTTATTATAAATTACCTAATAAAAAAGGTATTAAATGTTATAGAAATAGTATTGATAATAAATGTTATTTACCTAATGACAGAGTTAAAGTTTATTCTGGAATGCATTTTGTAGCTATTTATAAATAAGTAGTAAATTAGGCAACTTAAGGTTGCCTTTTTATTTGTTTATATATATAATCTTTGTAAAGTGAGGTGTATTTATGAATAAAAATGATATTTATAATCTATTAGAGGAGAAAAATATCTTTCATGAAATTACTGAGCACGAAGCTGTTTATAATATGGAAGATTTAGCTAATTTAAATTTACCGTATCCGGAGTATGATGCTAAAAACATATTTGTAAGAGATGATAAAAAACAAAATTATTACTTAATTACTGTTAAGGATGATAAGAGAGTAGATTTAAAACAATTTAGAGAAGATTATAATACTCGTAAACTTAGTTTTGTATCAGAGAATGATTTGTTAAATATACTTAATTTAATTCCTGGTAGTGTTAGTCCTTTTGGATTATTAAATGATAAAGATTGTATAGTTAAATTTTATTTAGATGAAGATTTTATTAATACTGAAAAAGGTTTGATAGGAGTTCATCCAAATGAAAATACTGCTACTGTATGGTTAAAAGCTAATGATTTAATAGAGATTATCAAAGAACATGGTAATGAAGTAAATATTATAAAATTATAAGAACTATTATTAGTTCTTTTTTTATGTCAAAATGTGAAAAGTTTATTTTCTTTTTTGACGATGTTTGTTATAATCAAATTAAGATAGGGAGTGATTGTTATGATGAATAAAAGACTTTCTATGTTACGTAGTTTAGAGTTAGTGGATTACTAGCTCTTTTTTTAGGGAGGAAAAATGGAAAAGAAAGATGAAATGAAAGAAAAGCTTCTAGAGTTAATAGCAAAAGAAAAGTCACTTACTAAGGTATGTGAAGATATTGGGTTAAATGAATATGAAGTCTTAGGCTTAATCAATGAAATAGAACAAGGCCGAGTTAATATTTCAAAGAAGAGAAAAGATGATGATATTTATTTACAAAATTTAGGGGATATTGAATATAAAGATAATTATACTTATAGGGTTGGTACTGATGAAGCTAATGAGTTTAAGTTTATAGTTATCAGTGATACTAGATTAGGTTCTAAGTCACAACAATTAAGTATATTAAATGATATTTATTTAAAAGGTCATGAAATGGGTTATGACAATGTTATTTTGTGTGGGAATATTTCAGCTGGTTTACCTAATAAAACTGGTGCTTATTCAACTGCTAATTTTCTAGAAGATACTGGCGCACAAATTGATTATATAGTTGATAATTATCCTAGAATAGAAGGAATGAAGACTTATTTTATAACTGGTAAAAGAGATGCTAGACATTTAAATAATAAGATTAGTATTGGTAAGAGAATTGATGAACTTAGAGATGATATGGTTTTTTTAGGTGAAGGAAGTTGTGATTTCTCAATTGATAATGTTAAGATGCAAATACTTGGTAGAAAACTAGCTAAAACTTATACTGTATCTTATCGTGCACAGCAACAAATTGATTCTTATCGTAGTGAAGATAAACCAGATATTATTTTATATGGTGGTATGATGCAGATGGAAAAGTTTACTTATCGAAATGTTCATTGCATTAGTGTTCCTTCTGTGTGTGCTACTACTAAAGAGATGAATGATAAAAGATATTCTAATACAGTAGGGGCTTGGTATGTTACTGTTAAAACTAATTCTAAAGGTGAATTAGAGAGTATGAGAGCTTTTAATTCCCCATACTATGTTACTGATAAAGAAGACTATAAAAAAGCAAAAGTCTTAAAGAAGGTGGGTGAATAATTATGGATAATACAGGAAAAGATACTACTGAAAAATTCGTTAATAAAATATATAGATATATGAAAAATGATATGCCTATTGAAGTTTTTATGGCTAAATTTAATATGACTACTAATGAATTATATGGTGTTATTGAATTATGTAAGTTATATGGTAAAGAGATTGAAATAGTTTGTTTAGATGAAAATGTTAAGAATGCTAAAAAAGGTGATTTAGTATTTAGAAAAGGTAGAGTAAAAAAAGCTAGTTCTAGTTTATCTAAGTTAAGTATTGATGATCCAAAGCTTAATCATAATGAAATATGTGTTGTTTCTGATACTCATTTTGGTAATAATCATCAACAATTACATTTACTTAATGATATTTATCAAGAGGCTTATAATAGAGGAATTAAAACTGTTTTACATGTTGGTGATGTAGTTGATGGTAATTATCCTAATAGACCTGAGCAACCTCGTCAACAATTCTTACATGGCTTTGATGAGCAGGTTGGTTATGTTGCTGATATGTATCCAGAAATTGATGGCATGCAGACATATTATATTTTAGGTAGTCATGATGAAACCCATTATAAAAATGGTCAGGCTACGGTTAATGCTTGGTTAAATAGAAGTAGGCCTGATATGACTTTTTTGGGACAAGATACAGGTGAATTTGATGTAGATGGAGTAAAAATAGTTCTTGATCATCCAGGTGGTGGTAGTGCTCAATCTCTATCTTATAAACCACAAAAAAGAATAGAGATAATGGAAGCTAAATATAAACCTAAAGTTTTATTAATTGGTCATTATCATAAAAGTTATGCTTTTCAATATCGTAATGTACAATGTATTGAAGTTCCTGCTTTATGTGATAAGACACAATTTCAACAAAAACAAGGTTTAGTTAATAATGTTGGAGCCTATTTCTTAGATATTTATTCTGATAGAAATGGTAATATTCAATATTTTGAGCCAGAGGAAATCTTGTTTGGAAGAGAAGATATGTGGGATGAAGCTGGTAAAGATAGTAAGAAAGTTAAAAAATTAAAAATAACTAATGGTGTTTATTAGATTTACTTTTTATAAAATATTTAGTAAAATGATTATAGTAGGAGAGTGATTATATGGAATTAAATAGTGCTTATAGAGAAATAGCTCGTGATTGTTTAGTTAACTGGATGGGTATGAGTACTGAAGAAGCTAATTCAGTTTGTGAAGAAGAAACTATTCAAGCTCTTGAAGAAGGTAATGGTAATCGTTATGGTGTAGGAGCTATGGGTAGTATTAATGCTGCTTTAAGTTATATTGTTGTTAGACTTGCAATGGAACCTGATCATGCAGAAAAATTTAGAGAAGCTATTATAAATGGACCAGATGATTGTGGTGTATTAAAACAAGTTAGAGAAGAAGCTTTAGCTATTAGTAATGAAGAAAATTTTGAACTTCTAGCGCTAGCTGCAATTCATGATTCATGGGTTAAAGATAATGCTAATGAAAAAACTATTGAGAAGAAAAAAGGAAAAGGACAATTACGTCAATATGCACCTTTAGAGTTAATTGGATTTAATGAAGTTAAAAGTGATTTAATATTCTTAGAACCAATTCTTGACCGTATGGGTATTTCTATTGATATTAGAGCATTAGAAGAAGAATATAATAAGAGAAGTGCAGCTTTTTGCAATGAGCATAATCTTCATAGTCAAGAAGACATTGAAGCTTATATTGCAACTGGAGAATATTTAGATTATTGTGGAGTAGAAAAAGCTAATATTGATAGATTAGTTAAAGAAAAAGGAGTAGTTGCTTCTGGAATAGTAGCTAATTTAAAAGCAAGTGGTAGCCCGCTTACTTTTGATGATGATCAAAATATAATATAAAAGAAAGGTTTTAGAAAACCTTTCTTTTTTTATTAGAAGAAATGTTTAAATAAAGCATTAAGTCCTTTATTTATTAATTTATCTGTTGCTTTATTGGCAACTTTTTTACCTAACTTATATTCAATAGAATTCTTTTTAGCCTTTTCTTCTTCTTTCTTTTTCTTTTCTGCTTCTTTTTCTTCAGCTTTTTTTAACTTTTCTTTTTCTTTAGCTTCTTTTTCGGCTAATTTTTCTTCTTCTTTTTTCTTTTTTTCTTCTTCAACTGCTTGTTTTTCAGCTTCTTCTTGTTCTAATTTTTCTTTTAATAGTTGATCTAATTCTTCATATGCTGATTCTCTTTCTACTGCTTCATCATATTTACCAAGTAGAGTAGATGAATTTATTATTTTATTTCTTGTTATTTCATCAATTGTTCCCATTTTACTTTGAGGTGGTAAGATAGTTGCTTTTTCAACTACTTCTGGTTCTCCGTTTTCATTTTGGAAACTAATTAGTGCTTCTCCTGTACCTAGTGCTAGTATTGCTTCTGTTGTATTAAATTTAGGATTTGTTCTAAAGGCATCGGCAGCAGCTTTTACTACTTTTTGTTCAGCTGGAGTATAAGCTCTTAATGTATGTTGAACTCTATTACCTAATTGATTGATTATTTCATCAGGTATATCACTTGGACTTTGTGATACAAAATATAGTCCTATTCCACGTGATCTTATTAATTTAACTACTTGAGTTATTTGTTTTAAACGATATGATGGCATTCCATTAAACAGTAAATGTGCTTCATCAAAGAAGAAGACCATCTTTGGCTTATCTAAGTCTCCGACTTCTGGCATTTTATTAAATAGAGAAGTTAATAACCAAAGTAAGAATGATGCATATAGATCTGGTGATTGAAATAATTCGACAGCATGTAAAATATTAATAGTTCCTTTTCCATTAGCATCTACTGTAATAAAATCATTTATATCTAATTCTGGTTGACCAAAGAATTTATCTGCTCCTTGTTTTTCTAGTGCAAGTAAGCATCTTTGAATAACACCAATGCTTTGAGATGTAATATTACCATATTTAGTAATAAAATTATTTTTATTGTCACCTACATATTGTAGTAGTAGACGTAAGTCTTTAATATCATCAAGTTCCCATTCATTTTCTTCAGCTATTTTATAGACAATTTGTAAGTTACCTTCTTGTACTTCTGTTAAACCTAACATCATTGATAAAATTTCAGGTCCAACTGAATCTAGTGTTGTACGTATAGGATGACCAGATTGTTGTAAAATATCCCAAAATCTAACTGGGAAACCTTTATATTCAAAGTCTGTTATATTTAAATTATTAAGTCTTTTTTCTAGTCCTTCACTAGCTTCACCAGGTAGAGCTGTTGCGGCAAGGTCTCCTTTTACATCAGCCATAAATACAGGAACTCCAGCATCTGAGAATGATTCTGCCATTACTTTTGTAGTGATGGTTTTACCTGAACCAGATGCTCCTGTTATTAGACCATGTCTATTTGCTTTATCTAATAATATGAATAATTCTTTATCTTCTGATTTTCCAATTATAACTTTATTTTCCTTATACATAAGTTACCTCCTGATAAAATTATATCATGATAGATTTATAATTATAAAGAATTTGTTGATTTTATTTGCAAAAATTATTATTTTTGTTTATAGTAGTTTTATGTGGTTTGGATTGGGGGAATTACAATGAGATGTGTTGCAACTATATTAAATAGACATTATTTAGGGGAGAATGCTTATGCTTTTTCTTTTGATAATTGCTTAGTTGGTGATTATGATGAGGAATTTGATTTATTTATAGATAAAAATGGTAATGAGTATATGCCTATTACTGATATGAGTACATTATATTCTGAAGTTCCTCAAGGATTTGCTAATGTAGTAAAAATTGAAGATGTTAAGAAATTGTTTCCAGATGAGAAAGATTTGACTACTAGTGATGCTATTGCTATGTATAATGATCAATGTAAGGATATATCTTATATTGTTGGAATTGGAGCTAATGGGACTATTTTTACTATGCCTATTAATATTTCTGAAATTGTTGATGGTATTGAAGGTATGAAGCAAGAAATGGTTGATGAGGCTGAAGCTGATAAACAATTTATGGAAGATATGGAAGAAGGAAATATTCCTGAAGAATATGTAGATTTAATAAATGATATTATTAATGGTAAATATGGTTTAGAAGAATTAAAATTACTTAGAGATTCTCTAAGATTTGGTAGAGATAATATTGAATCTGTTTTAGATACTTTAGATTTACAAATAGAAGCTGATACTATGGATATACCACTTGAAGAAGCTGCTGATGAGATTAAAGCAAAAGAAAAAATAAATAAAGAGTCTAAACCTAAGACAGAAAAAGTTGTAGTTGATAATAGAAGTGAATATGAAAAAAGAGGTTTAATGGATGTAGAAAAATTATATAAGCTAATTACTAAAACTTTGATTGCTCAAGATGAGCCAACAAGAAGAATGTTAGTTGAGCTTGCTCGTATGGATTTAAAAAACCATAAGAGAAATGGAATTCTACTTACAGGAGAGTCTGGGGTAGGTAAGACATTACTTATGAGTTTGATTGCTAAATATTGTGATAGACCTTTTTTAATAGTTGATTCTACACAACTTACTATGCCTGGGTATGTTGGTAAAAGTATTGAAGAATATTTATGGGATTTATATGAAAGTTGTGGTAAAAATAAAGAAAAAGCAGAGAAAGCTATTGTATTCTTTGATGAGATAGATAAAAAAGGATCATCTAGGAAAGATGATGTGTCTGGTAAAGGTGTTTTAAATGTTTTACTTAAGTTTTTAGATGGTACTAAATATGAGGCATGTAAAAATAAGCAACATAAAGAACCAGGTTCTTATGTAACACTTGATACTAGTAATATGAAAGTAATTTTAGGTGGAGCTTTTACTGATGTCTATAAAAATATGAAAGCTAAAAATGGAATTGGTTTTAATGCTGATGTAGCTGAAGAAAGTGATAATAAAACACCTAGTATGGAAGATTTTGTTACTAAAGCTATGATGACTGATGAATTCATGGGAAGAGTTCCAATTTTAATAAAGATGAATGATTTGGATGAAGCTTCAATTAAGAGAATATTACTTGAAAGTGATGAATCTGCATTAAAACAAGAAGAAGATTCGTTTGATCAATTAGGAGTTAAATTAACTGTTACTCCTGAATTTATTGATGCTATTGCTCATAAGGCATATGAGAGAAAAACTGGTGCTCGTGGTATCAATGCTATGGTTACTGATACTACATGGAAACCTTTTGATGAAGTATATAGTCATATAGGTGATTATGAAGAAGTAATACTAGATGATGAGACTGTAAAAGATAATTCTAATTTCCAATTAGTAAAGAAAAAGAATAATTAAAAAAAGGAATTAATGTTTAATTCCTTTTTTCTTTAATACTTTAAATTCTTCTTTTGAAACTGTATGTGATGGTGTAATAGTTGTATAGTCTGCATAAATACAAGATGATTTTCTAGTAAGCATTGCTTTGGCATATTCTTTATCAGCTTCACTTACTTCTGGATCATTTAATATTCTTTCTAAAAAAGTTTGGTTATTTGCAATAGTTGCATCTAAATAATCTCTTGCTTCATGATAATCTGGTAGGTAAGTTCCATATTCAATATTTTGATATTTACCCATAAAGTAATAGAATAATGATTCATTAGTTATTTCCATAGATTCAATATCAGTTTCTAAAGCTTTTTCTTTGTTTAAATGAAAGTCTTTAGCATATAAAGTATTAATAGTTCCTTTATATATTTGTATTTTTTTTGCCATATTATCTCCCCCAATTGGCTCTTATTATAATAAGAAAAGAGAAATATGACAAGTTTTTTTAGAAAAAAGTATTGAAGTTTCAATTTTTGTTTGATATAATCAATATGTTCAATTTATTTGGCGCTGTAGCTCAGTTGGCTAGAGCAATCGGTTCATACCCGATAGGTCGTGAGTTCGAATCTCTCCGGCGCTACCATTTGAAATTAACTCTAACTTAGGTTAGAGTTTTTTATTTACA
>CAMOYT010000041.1 GCA_946630315.1 uncultured Bacillota bacterium
CCTTTTTTTAGTTCATCTAAAAAGTAAGTAAATACATAATCCCAATATTCTTTTACAAAGTCTTTTCTATGTAATTCTATACCTAGTTTTTCACATACTTTTAAGGCATCATTATAATCCTCTTCTTGTGGACAAATACCAGATTCAGTAGTTGGTCCATCTAATTCACCATCTGCTAAGGAATCCCAGTTACGCATAAATAGACCTATTACTTCATAGCCTTGTTTTTGTAACATGATTGCTGCTACTGATGAATCTACTCCACCACTCATTCCTATTACTACTTTTTTCTTCATATTTCTCACCTACTTCTCGCATATTATAACATATTTTATTATTTTCGTAAACGTAGAGAGTTTAAAACTACTGTTAAACTGCTTATTGTCATAGCAATACTTGCTATTACAGGAGTAATACTTATACCTAATGGTTTTAATAATCCTACAGCTATTGGAATCATTAATATGTTATAGAAGAAGGCCCAGAATAAGTTTTCTTTTATTATTTTTATTGTTTTTTTACTTATATTTATTAAGTCGACTATTTTTAATAAATTATTATTCATTAGAATAATATCTGATGAGTTTGCTGCAATATCAGTACCAGAATTTAGTGAGAGACCAATATCTGAACTACTTAGAGATGGAGCATCATTTATACCATCACCTATCATCATTACTAGTTTATTATTCTTCTTTAAATCTTTTAAATATCTTTCTTTATCTTGAGGTAATTGATCTGCTAATACTTCATCTATTCCTATGCTTTTAGCAATTCTATTAGCTGTTTCTTTATTATCTCCTGATAACATGACAATAGTTTTTCCTAATTCTTTTAATTTCTTTATAGTTTTAGGGGCTTCTACTCTTATTACATCTTGGACTCCAATTAAGGCTATTACTTTTTTTGATTCTATTACATAAACAATAGAATTACCTTCTTTAGCTAATGCTTGCTCTTCTTTTTTATATTTATTGTATAATTCTAGTTTTTCTAGTATTTTTGCACTACCTACATATATTTTTTTATCATTAATAGTACCTGCTATACCTAGATTAGATATTACACTAAATTTTTCTACTTTTTTTAATTTTAATTTATGTTCATCTCTATATGTTTTAAAGGCACTTGCTATAGGATGAGTTGATTTATGTTCTAGTGATGCTACTAATGTTATTAATTCATCATTAGTATAGTCACTATAATTATTTAATCTATTTATTCTTAAATTACCATAAGTTAGTGTTCCTGTTTTATCAAAGATAATTGTATCTACCTGATGGGCTTTTTCTAATGTTTCAGATGTTTTTATTAGTATTCCTTCTGTTGCTGCTTTTCCACAACTTGTAACTAGTGCTAGAGGTGTTGCTAGACCAAGTGCACAAGGACAGGCTACTACTAATACTGTTACAAATGTTTCAAGTGATGCATTAAAGTTTTTTGTAATTATTAAATTAATGATAAAACTTAAAATAGCTATTATAAAAATAGTTGGTACAAAGATTGAACTTACTTTATCGGCTATTCTTGAGATTGGTGCTTTGGTATTTACTGAGTTCATGACAAGTCTTACTATTTCAGATATAGTTGAATCAGGTCCAATTGATTCAGCTTTATATTCGATATAGCCATCTATTATTAGTGTTCCTGCTAAGACTTTATCATTTTCTTTTTTCTTTACTTTTTCTGATTCTCCTGTGATGAATGCTTCATCGACATGAGTTTCTCCATTTACTATTATTCCATCTACAGCTACTTTATCTCCAGCTTTACAGATTAGAATATCTCCTACTTTTACTGTATCTATTGTTACTTCTTTTTCTCCTTCTTCTGTTTTTAATATAGCTACTTCTGGAGTTATTGTTACTAGTTTTTCTATTGCTTCTTTTGTTTTATCTTTACTTTTATTATCTAAGAATCTACCTAGTTTCATAAAATAAATGATCATTGCTACTGATTCAAAATATAAGAATGTTTCTTTTTTAGTAATAATCATAATTATTAAATTGATAATACTATATATAAAACTAGTTATTACTCCGACAGTTACTAATGAATCCATATTAGGAGATTTATGTATAAGTTTATTAATTCCACTTTTTATAATATCAAAACCATATACTAAGAATGGTATTGTAAGTATTAATATAGTAAGTCCATGAATAAGTGGATGTTTATGCATATTAAAAATACTTAGTATTGGTAAATGAAGCATACTACCCATTGATATATACATTAGGATTACTACTAAGATAGCAAATAATATTATGTAATTAAATGAATAATCTTTTTTATTTTCTACTTTATTATCATAAATACCTAAGTAAGTATAACCTGATTCTTTTATAAATCTTTCTATATCAGACAAAGATACTTTTTCTTCATCATATTCGATTAAAGCTTGTTGCATAACTAAATTAACAGATGCTACTACTCCATCTTGTTTATTTAGATATTTTTCTACTTTATTTTGGCAAGCACTACAACTCATGCCACCTACTTTTATGATTACTTTTTTCATAAAATCACCTAATTTTATTATAATATAAAAAAGTTCTTTTATGAACTTTTTTCGTAGCTTGCTGTATAAATGATAGTATCTTCATTTATATCTATATACCAGCCTATAAACTTATAGTCTTTTTTAGTATTTTTACCTTTAAATTTAGGTATATTATTAATATCGCAGTTATTATATACTTCTTTTTTAAATACTTTATCATTTTCACCATCTTGATAAATAACTGTATATTTTCTATTTATAATATCTTGTACTTGATTACTTAAATCATTTAATTCATCATCTATACTCATACCTATTGGTATATTTACTTTAGATAGAGATTGAAAAATCTTTTTTGTTTGACTTCCTAATGGTATTAGAAAAGTCATTAATACAAAGATAATAATCATAGTACTGATAAAAATCTTAGTTTGTCTTTCTCTTTTCATATTAACACCTTATTCTTAATACATTATAGCAAAAAAAATAAAAGTAATAAAGGTTACTTTTATTATTACATAGTCTTTTTAGGTTCTTTTTCATAATCATATATTTTTTTAGGTACTAATATAGCATATAAATAAGCTTTATTATTTTCTTTATCTATTTCTACATTTTCTATTTTTATTAATGATCCTTTATCTAATAAATATTCATTTTGATTAGTAGAATAACTTAATTCATTATTTAATAGAGATATTCCATCATGAGATTCTTTTGGTATTAAATAAATAATTTCTATATTATAGCCTTTAGTAGTAAAATATGATGTTTCTTCTTTTAGAGAAGTAGATGTAAAACCTAATTCATACATAAAATTGTTTTTTAGATATACTAAATCTTCTAAAGTTTCTATACCATATTGTTTAAAGGCATCGATAGTTACTCCACGATATGTATAAAAATTAAAATCTGGAGATGGGAATTTTTTTATTAAATCACTTATTTCTAAAGAGATATTTAAATATTTTTCTCCTACTTCTTCGGTATATTTACCATTTTCTTCATAATTCCATATTCTTCTTAAATAATTATTTATATTTTTATAATCATATCCAGTATAGTGACGAAGTGTTATTAAGTCATCTGTTGTTAAGTCTTGGGAGAATCTATTTATATAGTCATTAAATAGTGCTACATCTAGGATATCTTCAACTGGTTCTTCTTTTATTTCTTTTAGAAAGGTATCTATTCTTTCTCTATCTTCTTCACTGATTAGTCTTAATACCATTTGTGTTATTCTATCTGTTCCTTTTTCCATATTAATCCTCTATTTCTAGACCAATTGGGGCATGGTCACTGCCTAATACTTCTGTATATATTTTAGAATCTTTTATATTTTTTATATTATCCTTATTAGTTATAAAATAATCTAATCTCCAGCCAATATTGTTTTCTCTAGCATTTCGCATATAGCTCCACCATGAGTATTCTACTTTTTGGGGATAAAAATATCTATAGGTATCTATAAATCCACTGTTTAATAATTCAGTCATTTTATTTCTTTCTTCATCAGTGAAGCCAGCATTTCTTCGATTAGCTTCTGGATATTTAATATCTATTTCTTGATGTGATACATTTAAATCTCCACAATATATGACATTTTTCTTTTTAGATAGACTTAATAAATATTCTCTCATTAAATCTTCAAATCTCATACGAGAATCTAATCTTTCTAATTCTCTTTTTGAATTAGGTACATAGCAAGTTACTAAAAAGAATTTTTCAAATTCTAATGTAATAGTTCTACCTTCACTATCATATTCATAGTCATCTATTCCATAAAAGTAGTCTATTGGTTTAATCTTAGTATAGATCATAGTACCAGAATATCCTTTCTTCTCAGCAGGAAATAAATAATATTCATAATTATCTGGTTTGTATTCTAATTGTTCTTCTAATAATTTTGTCTCTTGCAAACAGATAATATCTGGATTTTCTTTTTCTATGAAATCACTAAAACCTTTTTTTAGGCAAGCACGTAGTCCTGCTACATTCCATGAGATTATTTTCATATTATCACCATACTAATCTTATCAAAAAATAAAAAAAGTAGCAATGCTACTTAATAGTCAAATTTTTCTATTATTTCTTTTACTTCTTTTTTATATATTTTATCTACATTGGCATAAATACAAGTGTTATCTACACAGCTAATTACACTATACTTATCTCCTTTAGTTTGTTTATAACTTTGATAGTTATTTCCTTCTAATTCAGTATTAGTAGATACTCCTTCAATACTTTCAAATACTTTTTTATTGTTATCATAAAAACTATTAGCACTTTCTTTTGAATCTAAGACATAGAATTCTATTTGATAAGTTGATTCTTTGTTTTGAGCTAAAAATACTTCTTTTATTTGAGCATAGTTTGCAAAGTTTTTAGAAGCATTTGTTAAAACATAATTATTATCTCCTAATACTTTAGTAAAGTCTGTTGAAGTAATACTTTTCTTTTCTAACTCACATCCTACTAGTAGTAGTAAAGTTATTATGCTAATTAATACAATTTTCTTTTTCATATTATCACCTATTATAAATATAACATAAAATAATATATTTTGTTATAATAAGTTTGAGGGATTATTATGTATGTAATACAAAAGAATATTAATAGATTAAGAAATGGTACTTATACTTTCTTTTTAGATCCTAAGGAACAAAGAGAAATGATTAGTAAATTGAAAAAGAATGAATATAAGATATATAAACCATATAAAGATAGTGAAAAGAATATCTTTTATAAAGATAGATATCCAGAAGTTATACTTTATGAGATTAAGATTAAGACTTCAGTTAGACATCAAGATATACTAGGTAGTATTTATTCATTAAATATAGATAGTGGTTTATTTGGAGATGTGTTAATAATAGATGGTCATTATTATGTATATATTCTTAGTATGTTAAGGAATTATTTTGAAAGTAATTTTCTGATGGTAAGAAATAGTTATATTGAATTGATTGAATTAGATGTAAATACTTTTAAGGATTATGAAAGGAGCTATGAAGAGATTAATTTAATAGTATCAAGTCTAAGAATTGATACTGTTATTAGTAGTATTATTCATAGTGGTAGGAATAAAATTAAAGAATTGATTAAAGATAAAGATATTATGTTAAATTATGATTATTTAAAAGATACTTCATATAAATTAAAAGAAGAAGATACTTTTAGTATTAGAAAGATTGGTAAATTTAAATATATGGGTATTATTAATAATACTAAGAGTAATCATTTGGTTATTAAAATATATAAATATATATAAAATAATTATTGAAAAAATGATATTCTTTATATTATAATTTAGATATATAGAAAGAGGTGTTATGAATAATGGCAAAATTTTGTACAAGTTGTGGGCAAGAATTAATCGAAGGCGCTAAAGCTTGTGGTAATTGTGGAGCTGCTGTTGCTAGTGAAGCAACTACTACTGTAAAAGCTACTCCAGCAAGTACTACTACTGTTAATGTTCAAGCTGCGGCTCCAGCACAAACTAATGGTATGGCTATTGCAGGTTTTGTAGTATCTTTAGTTTCTACATTACTTTGCTGTGGAGCATTTAATATTGTTAGTTTAATCCTTTCAATTGTTGGTTTAGTTCAAGCTAAAAATTATAATGGAAATGGTAAGGGATTAGCAATAGCTGGTATTATTATTTCATGTATATTCATGATTTTAAGCATCTTACTAATAATTCTAGGATATGGTGCAGCATTCTTTGAAGAATTTGCTTAGTAATAAAGCTATGGTTAAACATAGCTTTTTTATTTCTATAATTGTAGTAATTGCGATAATATGGCTATTGTTTCTTGATTATATTCATTATATATGTCCGTTTAGATTTCTATTTGGATTATGGTGTCCTGGATGTGGTGGTACTAGAATGATTAAGTCATTATTCCATTTGGATTTTTATCAAGCTTTTAGATATAACCCATTACTTTTTATATTATTAATATGTGGAATTATTTATATAATTATTAATATTATTTTATATATAAAAAAGAAGCCTTTAATTAAGCCTTCTGTAAAAATATTAGTATTTATATTAATATTATTAATAGTTTATATGATACTTAGAAATATTCCCCTATTTAGTTATTTAATACCTACAGAAGTTTAGCTTCTGTTTTTATTTGTACATAATATCAATATCTACATTATTATCTTTTATTCCATCTACTACTCCATCTTCACATATTTGCCAATATTTATAATCACCTTCATAATTAGTCTTCTTAGTATAATGAGCTAACCAGACATTATAATTATTAGCTTGCCAAATAGTTTCTAAATAGTTTTTACTACTATATAGCATACTATTATAACCATTTGCTTCTATTGTTTTATTGAATGTAGTTGCGACATCATTTAGATGTTTAAATGATAATAGATAGTCTTGATATGATGCCCAATTCTCCCAATCGAATACTACTTCTAAATCGATATCATAATCTTTTAATTGTTTTACTACCCACTTAGCTTGTTTTTTTGCTTCTTCTTTAGAGTCAGCATAAGAGAAGAAATAAACACCAACTGGTATTCCTTCTTTTTGAAATCCTTCAATGTTTTCTTTAAACTTAGTATCTAATTGGTATTTTCCTCCCCTACCTTTTTGAGAACCTAGTCTAATAAAAGCAAACTCTACTCCGGCTTTTTTAACTTTTTTATAATTGATATCTCCTTGCCAATGAGAAACATCTATTCCTATTTTAGTTTTTTTAGTTTTATATTCATCTACTATATCAGAGAAGTCTGTACCAACTAGTTTAAAATTAGTATTAGTAGACTTAGCAGTTGACTTTACTTTTTTCTTTACTGTTAAAGTTATAGGTGTAGTTGATTCATTATTTGATGAGTCTTTACCTATAAATTCTACTTCATATACACCTGGTGTATTTATGTCATAGTCACCTTTTAGCATACATTTAGGATTATCATCATAATTATCTCCACAAAAGATATTTTTAGAGAAATCCTTATCTCCTTCAGTTATTGTTAAATATCTATATTTACTTATTAATGGTGGAGTATTGTCTACTACTTCTATATCAAAAGAATATGGTACTTTGATATTATCATCATTTATATATTCAAAACTAATTGTTTGTTTACCTAATTCATTTGTATTAATTGTTTTATTATTAATTAATTCTCCATTTATACTTGTAATTAAGTCTTTTAGTTTTACTTCACTATATACTTCTATATCTAAGTTAGTTATTAGTGATACTTCTATTTTGGCATGTTTAATACGATATGCTTGATATGACTTAATACTTAGAGTTATTAATAATACTAAGGCAATTATTATTAAGAATATTTTATATTGTATTTTTAATCTTTTCATATTATCCTCCAATAATATTGTAACATAGAAAAAGAATTAGAGATATTTTTCTAATTCTCTCTTAGAAGCTTCCATCTTTATCGATTTCTTCTAAATCAAAGTAGAATCCATATTCTTCATATGGTTCTCCACCTATCTTGGCTATTTTAGTTTCTGCTTTAATGCCTCCTAGTCTTTCATAAAACTTGATAGCATCATCATTACCTTTTAAGCACCAGATAATCATATTCTTTCTTCCTTGAGTTAGTAATTCTTTTGCTGTTTCTTTAAATAGAGCTTTACCTATTCCTTTATTTTGTTCATTATTCTTTATATAAAGACTTTCTAATTCTGAATCATATTTAAAGGCTTTTTCTTTTGGATCAAAACAAGAATAACCTAAAACTTCATTATCTCTTACAGCTACTAAGACTCTATATTTATATTCTTCAAAACTTCGATAGAATCTTTCTGTTTGTTCATAGTAATCCATTCCTTTTAGATATTTAGAGGCTATTATTTTGTCATATGTTTCTCTCCAATCATCTATTTTAATTCTAGCCATTTGTTTTTGATCTTCTAATCTATTAAAACGAATTATATAATCTTCTTTTGGCTCTAATTGTTCTATTGATCTACCTATTGAGTATAAGGCATTAATGAGTAAATCTTTTTCTATGGCATAACTTACTCTTCCAATTAATTCTTCTTCATATGGCCATGAGATAGATTGTCCTACTAAGAATCTAATTCTACCTGTTTTATAGAAGAATTTTAATAAGTCTCTTTCAGTACTTATAATTCTTCCTTTATATTTCATACCTTTAATGTCAGTAAAATCAAGTATAGCAAAGAAGCCTGATGATGGTTCTAAATTTTTAGGAAAACTAACATGTGGTATTCCTTTAAGAGCTATAGAAGAATTATTACCTAGTACTTGCTTTACATCTTCGATTATTTTTGTTTTATATTCTTCTTCTACTGTATCTATTCCTTCTACTAAAGCTTTTAATAATTTATATCTATATTTATATTCTTCTCTTAATTCTTTAAAATAAGAATCATATAATTTTTTTCTTTCTATAGTACTATTAAAAGCTCCTGCTAGTGCATAGGCAGTTAGTGATGATGATGAATCTATTTCTTGAAATATTCTATTTACTATTTCTCTTATAATTAATTCATCAGCAACTACAAATCCTGCTCTTACTGAAGCTAATCCATATGACTTAGATAAACCAAATAAAGATATTGTATTTCTAAACATACCAGGAATAGTAGCAATTGGTTTTGCTATATTATCTTCATCATAAGATATGTCTCGGTATACTAAATCATCTATTATAAATACACCTCTATTTAGACATACTTCTCCTATTTGAGTTAATAATTCTATATCTTTTTCTCCCATTACTTTACCAGTTGGGTTATTAGGATTAGCATTTAAGAAAGCTACTACTCTTGGTACATAACCTTTTCTTCTATTATATACTTTTTGTAAACTTTCATTTATTTCATCTATTTTATTAGCTAGTTTTTCTGGATTAACTAAGAAGTTATCTTCTTTTTCTAATGGTAAAATATCAACTTCTGCTCCACTTCTTTCAGCTCTAATAGTAAATAGTCCATAGTTAGGTCCTGTTACTAATACTACATCACCTGGCCTTGATATTATATTGATAATATTATTAAATATCATAGAAGTAGATGGCATAAATGTAATATTATGAACAGAAAAGCCTTTTTCATCAACATCTGGGTATGGATACGGTCTATTATTAATAAAACCTAATTCTTCAATATAGTCTAGAAGTTGCTTTCTTATTGAGTCATCTCCTTCAGTATATGGATATTTATATAATTCATTACTATCTAAACATTCCTTCATTTTATCTATACACATTGGAAATGGTCTAAAATTTAGTGGATTGCCAGTTCCTAAGTCAATATCTTTTTTAGTAGTTATTTCATCATCTCTTACTTCATATCCATAAAAGTTAATGGCATCAGCTATTTTTTCTACAGTTGGATTAAATTTTTCCATATCTAATCTATTACCAACTTGTGGTAATCCATATCTTCTTTCTTTAAGATCTGGATTATCTCTTAAAAATCTATCAATTGCACTTGATTTTATTAGCATAATTTTCACCGCCTAAAATATATATTAACAAAAAAGATTAGAATATATCTAGTCTTTTTTACTCTTCTCTTGTTTTCATTAGTGCTTGAGCTAATTGATCAGGACAAGAAGTTGTTTTAGTATTGCATGTTATTCCTCCTAGTTTAGATATTACTTTATCTATATCTTCTCCTTCAACTAGTTTTCCTATTCCTTTTAGATTACCATTACAACCACCAATAAATTTTACATTATATACTTTATTATCTTCAGTATCAAAGTGTATTTCTGTTGAACAAGTACCTTTTGTTTTATATGTATGATGAGTCATATTAATCTCCTTTTATTTTATGTATTAATTTAAATAAATTATATTTCCAATTAATTGGTAATTCCCATTCACCAATTAATTCTTCTACATAACCATTAAAACCTCTTTTAAATTCATATATTCCATAGTCTTTTGGATGAGTATTAATGTTTTCTGGTATACCATAAAAGTTATGTTTCTTAAAACCATTCTCAATACCATATTTAATTAATTCCCATTGAATTAAATATTGGGAATTAAACTTCATAAATTCTTCGTAATTACCACTTGATAAGTAAATTACTTCTGGTTGTATTAACATAAACATTGAACCTGATAAAGTAATTATATCTTTACCTTGTTCTTTTATTATATCTTCTGAATCAGCAATTCTCTTCTTTAAAGAATCTATTTCATTAGTTAGATTTTTCTTTGCACCATCATTGTATTTAGCATCACTAAGATTATTAATCTTTTCTTCTTTTTCTTTTATTTCTGATTTTAATCTTTTTACATATTCTTTTAAATTTAATTCAGTAATAAAATATTTTACTTCATTTTTATCATGGAATAATTTATACATTTCTTGGAAATAAGATAGTTTTCTGACACTAAAGCCTTTTCTTGCTCCTGTTTCTTCCATAATTGATTGGAATCTATCTAATTCATCATAGTTTATTTCATTTACTGTAATACCAAACTTCTCTGCTTTTCTGATTAAGTTTCTAGTATTTGGTTTCATTTCTTTTAGAATTTGTTCTTCCGTCTTTCCTTCTAGACCTAGAGAGAACATCCAAGATACTTGCTCTAGATTTTTAGTTGGTACTTTTTTAAAACCTAGTTTTTGGAGATGGTCTACTACTTTTGAGTTATCTACTCCACCTTCTACAATATTTCCATCTAAGTCTCTTTCTTTATAAATTAAGTATGGGTCTACTCTAAAGATATAACCTTTATGATCACTTATAAATTCTTTTAAATTTTTAGTAAAGAAATCTACTAATTCTTCATTATTAAAATCTAGTAAGTAACCACGTGGTGAATAGAACTCATATGAATTAAAATGTCTTTTATGAGCAAATAACATTGTTGCAGCAATTACTTTTTTATTTTCTTTTACTCCGACAAAGTAAGTAATCCAACCATTCTTTTCTCTTAATTTAGATATTTCTGGAGCAGATAAGAATGTTTTTAAGGGATGTTTTTCCCAAAACTTAGTATATTCTTTTTCTGTTATTTCAGTAAATTCCATATAATCATCTTCTTTCTTTTTTGTGAGCTATTTTCATTACTTTTTTTTCTTGTCCTAATAAAGTTATTATAAATAAGATTATGACAAATACTAATCCTAAACAATTTAGTGTTAATATTGGATCAAATGAATCAGTTCTTTCTTTGGTAGTATCTAAATAACTATTAGTTAAGTAATTATCAAAATTATCTTTTGTTATTACTACTTCATTATCTTTAGGAACAAAGTTTTTTATATTTGATATGGCAACTTCTTTTAATTTATCATTTATTACAACAGGATAGCCATATACTTTTATTTCTTTTGGTACATTATCTATTCTTCCATATGAGTAATCTATTAAATCTTTATATTTATTTATTTCATTTTCATTTATAGCAATTATGTATGTATGCCATATTCCAGTATCTTCTTTTTCTATTACATAGTGAATACCTATGTTTTTTTCTTCTATATAAGCAAAGCGTTCTGACATACGAGATATTTTTACATAAGCATAATCTTTAGTAGATTTTGCTTCTTCTAAATGAGGTACATTCATATGTTTTTCATATAAGTTATAAGCACTAACAAATAAGATTGTTATTATTACAAGGTAAATTGTACAAACAAAAAATCTAACTGTTAAGTTTTTTTCATTTATCTTTTTTCTACTCATATTAAATACCTCAATCTTCTTTTATTTTAGCATAAAATCTAGTAATAAAAAAGACTTAAGCTAATTCTTGAGCCTTTTCTATACTATCGTTAATTTTACGCTTCATCTTAGGTATAAACTCTTTAGCAATACTTGATTGATCTCGATTTTTTAAATAGAAGTAACCTATTATTGAGAATATTAGTGCCCCTAAAAAGTTTACAAATAGATCTTTCATTGTATCTATTAGGCCTAAGTCTAGATAGCCATGTTGAATTGTAGTTATCTTTTTATTTGAATTACTATATATTTCTGTTTTATTTATATCTTTTATTATTATAGGTTCATTTAATCCTTCAGGATTGATTTTAACACTTGAGATTGCTGAAACAATTCGATCTTTTTGCATATCTTGCATTAAGATATGATCGATAGAATATTCAACAAATTCCCACATTACGCCTATTGTCATTGAAAAACAAAAAGCAACTATTGAGACAAATATTGGTGTCATTGCAATTCGAAATGATTCATCTTGATTTAAAACATCTACTAGTGAGAAGCCAACTGCTGCACATAAAAATCCACTTATTGTATGTAACATAGTATCCCAATATGGGAAAGTTCCATAAAAGTTAGCTATTTCTCCTAGTATTGTATGAGAAAAGATAAATAAGTAGACAATTACTTCTAAGGTAGTAGGAAATTCTACCTTTAATTTATCTTGGATTAAACCAGGAAGAGTAAATAGTAATAGTGTAGCAATACATAAGATAACATTTAGCCAATTACCGTTTAGTATTTGAACTATCATTGAGACTATTACTAGGAATCTTAAGAAGACATAAGTAAATAGTTTCCTTTTTTTACCTGATATTCTCTTTTTAATTTTCTTTTTGTTCTTTTTTTTCATATCATCACCTACTCATCAGTAAATAGTTGAGATATCTTTTCTCTTGGTACTTGCATTTTCATTGGTTGAGATACATCAAATATAAATCTATTTTCTTTACTTTCATATTCTTCGCCATCAATACACCAAGATGTTTTTGGTTCATCTAAGAATTCTATTTCAAAGTGATTAGTTCTATAATAAGTAATTCCAGGAATATGATTTATATCTACTGAAGTTACTAATGTAAGAAGTCTTAGCATTTCTTGTTTATTTTTAGCTTTTGCTAAAGCTACTTCAAATTTATTGTCATTTAATTTTACATCATTATAAATATCAGGCATTCCTGCTACTCGTGATGAGTTTGTGATGAAGAAGAAAGCAAATTCTTCTTCAAATTCTTCATTATTTACTTTATATATAACTCGATAAGAATGAGTTTTATTTCTTAGTTTTCCTAAGCCAAATATTACATAGCCTAATTTACCAAATTTTTCTTTTAGACTTCTTGGAGTAGCATAAGCCATATCAATGAAGTCTCCAAGACATGCTACATAAACAAATGGAGTTTTATTAATGGTACAAATATCTACTTTTCTTGGTTTTCCATGAGCTAATAATTCTAGATTTTCATAGACTGTTTTGTTTAGTCCATACATATTACCTACATCATTTGTACTTCCCATTGGAAGTGGACCAATAGTTAATTTGTTTTTTCTTTTCATATTACCATTAACTATTTCATTTAGAGTACCATCTCCACCACCACTAATTACTAAATCAACATCATCTGGTAGAGACTGAATTATATTAGTAGCATCCCCTCTTCTTTTAGTAAAAATTATTTCTGTTTCGTATCCATATTTTCTTAAAATATCATAAAAATCACGATAATTCTTTATCTTTTTTTTCTTTCCACTTTGTGGATTCATAATAATAACACACTTTTGCATATTATCACCACCAATAG
>CAMOYT010000042.1 GCA_946630315.1 uncultured Bacillota bacterium
GTTTGTTGTTCTTCTTTTTTTTCTCCTTCAGGTGCTTTTACTTCAACAGCATCTTTATCTACTTCAGCATCTTTATTTAATGAATCATCAGGTGATGCTACTGCAGTATTTACTACTTCTTCTTCACGTTCAAATCCATCTTCTGCCGTTCTAATAGGCATTTCATCTGGTAATTTATCAATAATGTCCCTTACATCAATATTTTGGTTTTCCAAATATTCTTGCAAATGCTTACTAGGTTTACACATTGTTGGATTACTACCATATATTTTTTGATATATTATACGTCCTTGTGGGACATTGTTTTCATCAACATAGAATTCACATACTTCATCAAGTTCACGGTGGAACTTACCATATTTTTTACTATAATAGGCTTTGATATGAACTCCTAATTGAATATAACGATATATTGTTGTTAGGAACTGATTAACATCCAAATCTGTTTCCATAAGTGAATAAAGACGATATGGTATAGCACTTGCTTTATCCGCATGGATTGTTGATAAGATGTTGTGTCCTGATGAAATAGAGTTACGTACAGCTGAAACTGCTTCAGCAGAACGAACCTCTGATAGTAGAATCCATTTTGGATTCTGACGCATACAAGTAACTAATACATCAGTATATGATGCAACATTATTTGTTTTCATCGCAACAATATCTCTTTGTGGGAAAATCTTATCCAAGTGAAGTTCTAGAGTATCTTCAATTGTAATAATTTTTTCCTCGGTCTTAGTATGGCTTGCTAGATACTTTACAAACTCAGTTTTACCTGAACCAGTTTCTCCAGCAACCATAACATTACAGTGACCAATAACACATTTTATTAATAAATTATGTATATCTTCAGTGAAATAATCTTCTTCAAGAAGCTTTTCTTTATTCAATCTAATTTTAGCTGGTGTTTTACGAATAACCAAGGCTATTCCGTTTGTAGCTATAGATTGATGTACGAAGTTAAGACGTAACTCTGCAGATTCAGCATCTAGGAATGGTTTAGCATTATTAAATGTTGTTCCCATTACGTTGGCACATTGGAAAGCTAACTTTTCAATGAATTCAGTAGTTGCGCCTTCTACTTCTACTCTCATAGATCCTTGAGACAATGAACGTATCCATATTTGACCATTATTGTCATAAGAAATATCTGTTATATCGTCGTTATCTAACAATGAACGAAACGGACCGAAGTCTAACTTATCAAAAATGTTTTCATTCATAATCTCACGGCCTTTCCCTTTTATCCTTTATTCTTTTTATGTTTCATTATAAGCAGTTCTATCTTCAATCCATGTTTTCAATGCATCACTGCTTAATTGTAATTCACCAGGTTCATCCTTCAAACTTTCATTTGTTGGTACTGGTATTAATGTTGTATCAAATGTTCTCATGTATTCAGCTTTCTTTAATAATAAGTAATACTCTTCAGGTACAGCGAATACTACCATTGCAGGTGTTCTATTTTCATCAATATTTGAGAATACTGCAGCACCAGATGAGTCTTTTACGGCTAAAACTTTAATATTAGATAATAATTTACCTAACATGACTTTATCTGCATCTGCTCCAGCTTTCATATCGTCAGTATATTTATTTACTGCTTTTAGATAAATATCGATATAGTTACCTGGATAAATTGAGTTACCATATGTAGTTTCAGAGTTAACTGATAAGTTATATAATACATAACCCTTTGGATACTCTAAAATGATATTGGCATTCAATTGCTCTTTTTCAACAACTTGTCTTGTATAGAACAAACTTCCTTTTGGAATTAATGTATCTTCATTAGAATATTTATCAATAACATCACCTTGATTTCTAATGACATCTCCTTCAAGCATTGAAGGAGGAACTGCACGAGTTCCTACCATATCAGAAGTAATTTGAGTTCCTGGAGAAATTTGTTGTAGAGCATATGGAACATTGATTGGGTTAATAGCTGATTTAACACGCATATTATATGCAACATATAATATAACGATAGCTAATACCACACCTAAAACTGTTACAGTGTTTTTATTTTGTAAGAATTTCTTTAAACCTGTTCCTACGTTTCCCATTATAATTTCCCCTTTCTAATAATTTGTTTTTCTAGTTCCATCCATATTTCTTGCAGCACCTGTATCACTATCAGTGTTAGCTAATTCTTTTTCAGTGAATGGATCACCGATATTCTTTGTTTCAAGAATTGAATCAACTTGTGTTGAAATATTTGCTGCTTTACCATCAAAACTTAGTACTGTTAATGAATCAACTTTAACACTTACTTTTGGTGGTACTTCATTAATATCGTAGAATTTAATTGAATATGATCTTGTTGTATCTACACTATTAGCGAATCGACGAAGGAAGCTCTCAACGAACTTCTCTTTGTCAATTCTTGGTAATTGGTTATCTCTTAAATATCCTGTATCGATTGCATCAACCATTGCAGCATCAGTTGTTTCTTTCAATAGGTAGTAATCTAATTCTCCACCTGTTGAGAAGTTTGTTAATACATTGATTAATAACAATGCTATAACTGCTAATAATATGATACCGACTGTTAACATTCCTTTATTCATATATTATTACCTCCTATTCTCCCTCTGATGCTACTATGAATTGTTCACATTCACCAGTTTTTGGATTAACGTTACTACAACATGCTGTCTTAGTATTGATATCATACTTACGCCATTTTGTAGAACCATCATTGTATTCAGCGATTAATTTATCGATCAATGTTGAATGGTATACTGCTCTACCACACATCTTGAAGTATTTATTTGCTTCTGCAGAAGTGTTATCAGCAGAACCAGTTCTATCTGAGTATGGTGTACTATAAGCCATACCTTTTGTCCATGTTTTAATTGCATTTAATGCAGTTGGTGTTAATTCAAATTCATAATCTAAGTATTCTTCTTTTTCATAAATACTTTTTCCACGTCCTTGAATTTCACCAATTAATACTGATGGGTTAGTTGCAATATATGGATCTTTATCAGCAGTAATTGTTGCTTGTGATGTCCAGTTAAATCCTGGAAGTCTTCCTGTAAATGAAGTATTTCTTTCTTGTACAGAAGAGTTACCAGTTGAACTTGGGAACATATTCTCTAAATCTATATCTTTAATTCTATAGTTAGTTGCTGTTGTTTTACACTTATCTTCATCTGTTGATGATCCAGACTTCTTAGTCTTTGCAGTATCATTTATTGCATAGAAACAATCCATCTTAATATTCCACTTGTAATATCCGAAATCTTTTGTTTCAGCATGGATATTGTATTTTTCAACTGTTGCTTTACTTCTTAATGTTTCTAATGAATCAGCCATGTAAGTATTACATTTGTCTTCATATTGTTCAGTAGTTGTATAATCAGTTCCGTATACTTTCTTCATATACCATAACCACCATTTAGCATTTACATTCTTAGTATCTAGTGGGATACAGAACTTACCTTTTTCTTCACGCCATCCATCATCTTCGCTCTTAGCTTCGAATGAAATTTCACCAGTTTTGTTATTTACCCAAGTTCCTGGGAATGTCCATTCTGTCATGTAATAGTTCTTAGCTTGAGAACATACATAACATCCAGCGTAATCTTTAATTGTAGATTTTGTTTTATTACATTTTTCAAGTTTATCAACATTAAATTTATCTTTATCAGTTTCTACTTTAATGTTTTTCTTAGAACATGATGTAGTAGTATTTGTTGTTGTACATTTATCAGTACTATCATTTGAATTTAATTTATCAGTTGAGTCATGAGTTAAATCTTTTGTTACTTTTCCTGATGGATAATCAACATGGTAATCAGCTTCGGCATTTGTATAGTCTGCAGTAATTGTAAATGTTGCAGATGATTTAGTACAAGATGCTGCTGCTCTACATGTATCAACTATCTTCTTGTATAGTGCTTTATTTGCTTCCCAGTCAGCTTCTGCTTGTCCAGAACCAGCATTTAGGTATTTACCAGCACATTTTCCTTCAACCCAATGACAATTATCGTGACAGAATGATCCACCACCATAGTTTGCTCTATAGAATCCATCTTGCCATGGAACTATGTAAGCACTATCATTATATTTATAGTGATGTGGAGCTCCTGCTTTAACATACCAAGTACCTGGTGCATAACTACTTCCTCCACGTGATCTCTTATTAGCTGAGAACTTAATAGATCCACCTGAACGATAATAACATCCGTTAGATACTTTAGCTTTACATTGAGCTAATGTTAAATGTTCATTATTAATTCCTTCTCTATCAACAGTAATTGCTTTTAATTGTTGTACTGAGTATTCAGCTGCAGTTACTAATGATAATTTAGAAGTATTATTTAATGATGCATAAACTTTGTTGTAGCAAGAATTACTACAAGCTTGTGTATATTTTCCACCGTCACATGATTTAATACATGCTTCATAATCTTCATTAGGTCCACCTTGTAAGTAGTAAGATACACCACTTGCTCCTGAGTGTGCACATAATGGAGATGGGTAACAATATTCATAATCAGCTCTATTTGGTTTTACAGGATATTCAGCTATTTCACAGTTTACATAGCTTTCTACTTTAACTTTATAATCAAAACAGAATCCTGCTTTACTAGCTCTTGGTGGTTCATATAATACTTTTACTGTTTCAGTACAAGATAATTTACATTGTAATTTATCTCCTTCTACTGTTGTATTAGGATCTAGATGTCTAATATATCCAGTATCTGTCTTATATGTTTTTGTACCAATTGCTTCAAAATATTTAGCATTCATATATCCATCAGACATATCTTGTTCAATCATTCTTTTTACTGAAGTGTTTTTGATATTCCCAACATCAGCTTTGTTTAATACGAATGTATCACACTTTAATGTTGCTGGTTGAGTTTTAACAACATCACTATCTCCGATGTTTTGGCTATTTCCTTCTTTTTCTGCTGCGATTTTAGCATAACAGAATCTAGATTTGAAAATACCATGTGTTCTATTTCCAGTGTAATTATAAGAAGATTCTAATCTATATTGCTCTAATTCAGATTCCTTACAAGTGATGGCATTTGTATAATCCCAATCACCTACTTCAGGATCACCTGATAATGAAGCAGATTCTAGATATTGATCTTTCTCACCTTCAATTGTTACATTAAGATCAATTTCAGTTTTACATTGTGTAGAACTTGTAATTTGCTTACTTTTGCTTGGACACTTATTTTCAAATTCTTTACAATCACCAGTGTCAGCTGAATGAAGAGTGATTGTATATTCACCATTCTTTAAATTGTTAAGTACATCTATATCTTTGATATTTTTACCAAAATAGACTTCCTTATCTTTTAATGCAGATGGTGGTGTTGATCCATTTACTTTAGTAATAGTAAACTTCACTGTTTTTCCATTTACTTTATGGTCTTTACCAATTTTTAAAGTAAATTTCCCGTCAGATTGTTGACTCAATGATGGACTGAATTCACCTAATAAGTAGTCTTCATTAAGTTTACAAGTGACTTTTGCTGCTTGTACATCAACTGTTATGAAGGATACACATAACATAGCTAATATACCGAAAATTAATGAACTTTTAATTTCCTTAAGCTTCTTCATTTTTTTCACTACCTTTCATTTGTTTTTCCACTTCTTTATAATTATCATTTGTTGTAACCCCATATTCCTTTAACTCTTCATCAGGTCTTACTTCTCTTGCTGCTACTACAAAAGTCTCTTTTTGGGAATCTTCTCCAAAAAATCTTGTACATGTAATCAGACTCATAATTTTGTCTGTTCCATCTACATCGACTTTGTAATCAAAAATACTCTTTTTGCGTTGATAGTTGACTACTTTTTGCAACGCTTTTTGTGATACATTCTCTGTTTCATAATATTCATTATTTACTTGTTCTACGAAGTATACTGAATATATTTTATAAACTTTAGTTGTATCCCCTATGGTGTATTGAATGTATTCATGTTCTTTTGCATAGTTTAAATAGACAAATGACATTAAGTCATCAAATCTTTCAAAGTAGTCCAAATCAACTTCTGGGTTCGATGAAAGATTTCTTATGTTGTGTCCTACTATACCTAGCTTGTTAGTAAATTCTTCAGAACGACCAACATTCCAAGCATAATTTTTGAAATTAACATATGCATTTTCTTGATTATCATCTGTTGCAGTTAGGTTTAGTATTGGTAAATCTATTGGTGTATCGATTATTCTCAACCAACCTAGTGCATATCCATACTCATTGTTGTTTTTCTTTGCTTCTGCCAATTCTTTGGTACGGCTTGTTACTTCATACACTTTTTTATTATTCTCATTTCTTAGACTAAGTAATAAGAATAACAGTGCTGCAATAATTACCAGAATGATAATTATTATAGGAATTAGTATTTTAATCTTCTTTGTCTTCTTCTTTTTTGTCAACTAATCACCTACTTCTTTATAACATATGGATCAGTTAGTGTTCCTGTTCCACTTGTTATCACTACATTTTTGTGAAAGTATCCAACTGGTCTTACACCAAAGCCAGCATTTGGTTCAATTTCACCATTTACAGCACTTCCTTGATAGAAGACTGCTGCTGCCTCACCTATTTTCTTAGATGAATTTATCATCCAGTATGATCCCATTTGTGCAGTTAGAGGATCATGAGCACTGAATATTTCATAAGTATTTGGCGCAGATACTTTTACAGTATATTTTTTATAGCCTTTTTCTTTACCATAGGCAATTTCACCAGAATATATTGGCACTTCTATAGTATGATTTACCAATAAATCTGTTGAGAAGTATTTACTACTTCTATTATTTATTTGATAACCAATATTTCCTTTTTCTTTAGGATTGTAAATTAAGACATTAGTATTGTCATAACTTACTTCATATTGGAAATCATCTTCAATCAATGTTCCTAGACAAATAGCTTTTGTTGTTCCATCATTTTCTGTTTTTATTATTCTCCAATAATAATCAGAATACATGAACATTTCTCCAGTTTGTCTAGTATTTAGATAATCTCCACCATTAGCTGGTGTTGTATCACCAAACTCATATGGTCTTGATAGACTTCCGTCTCCTTTAGTTACTTCAGCTTTACCTGAGATTGTAATTAAAGGTCTAACTCCATAATTATCTGTTTTATCTACAGGAATAAATGTTTTATCAGCATATTCCAAATAGAAAACATCCTTTGTTATATAAGCTTGTTTAGCATTTTTATCATTTGCTACCCAAGACATGGTATATGGTCTCATATAACCACCTAGTGCTTTATTTACATCAGCAACTGATGGAATATAAGCATATCTTTTTTCTGTAGTTGCATTTGAACTACATTTTGTTGTATCTAGAGTTGTATCTGTTAATCTCTCATTACAATACTCACTCTTTACTAATAATTTCTTAGATGATTCTTGAAAATTACTTATGTAATAATCTAACCATTTAGAAATTCCATCATAATTTACATTAGCTACATCATATGCTGCGACAAGTCTAACATTGTCACCTTCTAGACCAACTATTCTAAATAACATATTAGATAGTCTGACATAGTTTCTTGGTTCTTCTCCAGTTAAACCATCCTTTTTCTCAATAGCTTTAACTGTATCAGCAAATAGTTCTTTTACTTCTACTTCACGAATCTTTGTTGTTTTATTTTTTAATTTATCAGTAGCAATATATTCTATTTCATATGTTCCTACTTTAGAAGTATCGACTTTTCCATGGATTGTTACATTAGATACATCCATTTTTCCATCTTTTTGATCAGTTATTGAAGCAACACCAGGATCACTAAATTTAGTTCCTTTACTAACAACCATTTTGTCATCACCATTTAGCTTAATAACCGGTCCTTTATGATCTATTACTGAGTTTAATACTCCACATTTTAAATAGACGTAATATTTATATTCACCATTTTCTTGTCTTGTTTTAACCCAACTATCTTTTATATCACAAGGCGTATCAGTATAAGGTATATAAATATCTTCCTTGATGTATTGCCCTTTATACAAATCTTGTAGAGAGAGAGTTTTAACTCTTTCTCCAGTTGGTAACATACTACTATTTACTTCATAATATCTTTTAGCAGCATTTTCTAATATTTTTTCACTCTTTTTGAAAGTATACATTGGGTAGATTATTATGAACCATACGAATATGATAACTATAGCTATTGTTATGACAAATTTAAATTTTGAAAGTTTCTCTATCATAGTTATCTATTCCCCTCCATATACTACATAGTTATAGTTTTGATTTCTAACAGTCATATCAAGACTAATTTTAGAATCAATGGCAGCTTCAGGTATTTCAATGTAAACTACCTTACCGTTATAACTATTTTTAAATGCACTAACAACTTTTATAGACTTTGTATTCTTCTTACTATCTATGTAATTAATTTTACCATAATCAGTTAAAAAGTCAATTAGTTCTTTACCCTCAAAGTCATTCGAAGAGAATTCAATTTGAAGGATTTTTTTGCCTTCTTTTGCGAATATTGTATCAACATATGTTGTACATTCATTAGCTGCTGAACATGTTTGATATCTAACTTCGGCATTGTCATCAATCATAGCTTCTTCAACTACTATATTTTCTGTCTTGTCTTTTAAAGTCAATTTGAAGGTATCTCCTATATTTAAGGTTTTGTTTTTATTTATTGTACTTACATCTTTAATTTTTATCTTAATCTTTCTTGAATAAGGAGGGTTCTTATCAAGTTCTTGATAATAAAGTGCAAATCTGTTTTTCTTTAATTCTTTGTCTACTTTAAATACAAGTATCATTTTTAGAGTTTCGTCTTTTTTAATCTTTTGAACTGCTTCATATGTTGTTCCTATATCTTTAAATTCTGTTGCATAAGTTCTATTAGTATAGTCAAATATTTTAACTCCATTTAATACATGGAAGTTTCCTAAGTTTAATTCTCTAGTACTTAAGTTGTTAGTTATTTCTACTTTAGCAACTATAAAGGCGCTTTTTTTAGAAATTGTTTTACCAGAGTAATCTTTATCCGTATAGTAAGTTTCTACAACTTTAATTGTATAGCCGTTAGCATTTAATATTTCTCCTTCTTTATAACTTTTATTGGTTATAAAGATGAATATATAGAGATTTCTTAATAGTATGATTGCAATTACTACTAAAATTGAATTAATTATAAATCGATGCTCGGTATAAAAATAGCCAATGTTTCTTAGTGCTTTACGATATAATCTTATGAAAGCATATTTATCAATATTAATATTGATTTCTAATTCTTCACGGTCTTCATTACTTAATTCTAAGTATTCAGCATCTTGATTAAAGTTAAATTTCTTTAAGTCTATTCCTAAAGCACGAATCAAGAAGATAACAAATGATGGGTACTGTAGGACATTGAAGGTAAACAGCAAATCTCGTATCATACGAATATTGGCTGTTTCTAGTTCACCTCGATAGTTAGCAAAGAAACTGCTTGTAAATAAGAAGACAAATAATAATCCAGCATATGTAACTATTGGTTGAATATATAATTTCCAAGGTTTATTCTTGTGTTTTAATAATAGTAACAAGGCAATAGATGTAGTGATTAGTAATAAGATTGCTAAAATGGAGAAGAAATTAACATATCTTGTAACTGGTTCATTATAAGCATCATATGTTCCTAATCTTCTAAATTCTGAGATAAAGTTAGATAGATTAGATACAGTAAAAAATACATATACCCAGATAATACAGGCAGCTATATGTATCTTTTTAAAGTTCTTTATCAAAAAGGCATATGGTTTTCTGATAATCATACTATCTACTCTCCCTATTCTATATAATTATACATTATATAATTTTATTTTTAAAGTCATTTACGCAAAAAAAAACATAATTTGGCATTATGTTTATTTTTCTAATTCATATTTGACAGATATTTGATTGGTACTCTTAAAAATAGGTTTTAAATTGACACTAAATAGTAATATTGATGTCAATATGGAACATATTACTAAGCATAGTGTTCCAATTATTATTGTTTTTTCTAATGTCTTCATTATTTAATATCAATTATTTCTATTTCATAAGAACCATTTGGGCTTTCTACTGTAACTACATCTCCTACTTTATGGTCAAATAATGCTTGAGCAATTGGAGATTCATTAGATATTTTGCTTTCAAATGGATCTGCTTCTTGACTACCAACTATTTTATATTCTTCTTCATCGTCATCATCTACATATTTAATGGCAACAGTATTACCAATACTTACTTTGTCATTTGATACATCTGTAATGATAGATACATTTTCTAACATTTTTTCAAGTTGCTTAATACGTGCCTCGATGACAGCTTGTTCATTACGTGCAGCATCATATTCAGCGTTTTCAGATAAATCTCCTAGAGATCTTGCTTCTTTAATAGCTTGAATATTTTCTGGACGTTTAACATTGATTAGTTCATCTAGTTCTTTTTTTAAATCATCTAACCCTTCTTGTGTTAAATAAACTGTGTTTTTATCTTTCATGTTAATCACCTCTAAATAAAATATATTTTTTAGTTAATCTCTAGGCTTAACTTGCCATAGTATAACACATATTTTTTTTCTTGGCAAGAAGCTTATTTAACTCTTTTTGGATAATTGAAGGAATACTCGCGCTCACGTAGGCTAATATTATCTACAATTGTTTCCAAATCTTTTTCAGAATAATCATCTAAATCAATCATTAAGAATGGTTCTTCTATTTCTCTAAAATAATTTTCTGTTCTTTTATCTAATCCTACTAAAGCATTAGGGTATTCTTTATAAGACTCTAATGTTTTCTTATGATGATTTAGATATTTGATTTTTGATAATTCTTGTAATTTTTTATTATTTTTTACTAATTTTGCTGCTGAAGGTATTAAAGCTAACACTCCAACAGTACCCATTGTAATTGGAACTACTAAACTTGGAGCTCCTGCTTGGAAATTAGCAGCTGTTATAGTAACTCCGGCAACTGATAAAGCTCCACTTACAACTGTGTTTACAAGCGCTACATTTCTTTCTTTAATAAAATGTACCATGTTGTTTAATCCTGATTTTGCTTGTAGTTGCATTTTAGATTCGATCTTAGCTAAATTTTCTTCATCTACTTCGATATTTCTAAATACTCTTCCATCAGCAAAAGTTACTTCATAACTTTCGTTACCTTCTCTATCTTCTACTAATTTAATATCTGTTATATATGCTTTTTGTTCTTTTTTATTCAATGAATAATCTTTCATAATTTCACTCCTTTTTATTGGTACCTACTAGTACTCACAAAGTGCTAAAATTATATCATATTTTTCGTTTTTTTTCAAGTATTTTCTCACTTTCTTTGATAAATAGCTCATCTGTCATTCCAGCTAAAAAGTCGATTACTTGACGTTTATTAGATGTATTTTCTAAATAGTTAGATGTTTTACTATCTAAAAAGATAGAATAAATTAGACTTGATTCATTATTATTTTCTATATCATTTAAGTATTCTTTATATAATTCATTCATCCCTAGTTCATATCTTTCTAAGTCTTCTTTTTTCATACTATAAGCATAAATGTGTTCATAATTAAATTTCTTTAATGACATTAAGGCTTTATATACTTTATCACTTAATTTAATATATGGTTTATCTAAACTATTATTTATAATATCTAGAATTATGGTATTTACTATGTCTTTATTATTATCACCTAGTACTTCTATTATTTCTTTTGGTATTTCTTCTCTTTTAATATTACCTAAGATAATAGCATCTTCTATATCTCTTCCAATGTAACCTATAACATCACTTATTCTAACTACACAGCCTTCTAGAGTCATAGGATGATTTTTATTAGCTTTTGGTAAATCTATATAAGCTTCTTGATATTCTCTTAAGAATTCTTCTTTATCTTTTTGAACTGGAGTATAAGTACTATCTAATATTTCTCCATTATGACACATAATACCATCTAGTACTTGGATAGATAGATTTAGTCCTTCGCCTTTTTTTTCTACATTCATGTAGTGTCTTACGCCTTGGATATTATGAGCAAAATATTCTCCTAGTTCTCTTCTACTTATTCTATCAAGTATTGCTTCACCAGCATGACCAAGTGGAGTATGTCCAATATCATGGCCTAAGGCAATTGCTTCTATTAAGTCTTCATTTAGATTTAATGCTCTTCCAATAGTACGAGCTATTTTACTAACTAATTGAACATGAGTAATACGTCTACTTATGTGATCATTACTACTTCTTGTATATACTTGAGTCTTTCCTAAATATCTAGTATAAGAATAAGCATGTATTATTCTATCTATATCATGAAAATAAGCTGGTCTTATGTCATCTTTTTCTTCTTTTAATCTTATAGAATCACTACTTTTAGTAGCATATTTTGATAAGTATTTTTCTTTATTTAAAAAGTTTTCTTTAGCTATTTCTAAATTATTCATCTTTTGTTCCTTTTCTTAATTGTTTTTTTCCATATATTATTTCATTAATGGCTTCTTGTTCATAATCAAAATCTATTCCTTTAGTTTGTATTTCTTTTAAAAGTTTATACCATACTTCTTGTTCTGGATTATATTCTTTTAAATCTTTTGGTGTTGCTAGATTAGATTCTTTTATTTCTTCTGAGCAAATTATATAATTTTTATGTTTATTCCAATAATTATATTCATATGGAAGAGAAAATTCAGTTATATGTTCATCATACCAACCATCATAACGAGATGATTTACCACAATCTACTAATGGTATATTAAAATCTTCAAGTACTTCTCTACATTCACCAATACGTTCGTTAGTTTTAGAATTACATTTTTTAGAAACTGATACTATTATTTTTCCTAATGGTTCCACATCACACATACTTTTAGTAAATGTATATGAAGTTCCTAATAAATGGTATAATTCAACTTTATATAGTTCGTTATTAGATTGCTGTGGCATTTTTCTTCCTTCTTTCTATTATTTTTAACATTGAATATTCTGGTATATCTATATTTGTTTTTAATTCTATATAG
>CAMOYT010000043.1 GCA_946630315.1 uncultured Bacillota bacterium
TTATTTTTTTGTAGGTTCATATACTGTTCCAACAAACCATACTTCTCCACTCTCTTTATCTCTTATTAAGTACATATATGGTTTATCAAAAGTAATATCTATTTTTTCTACTGGAATTTTGTATAGATAATTAAATTCAGGTCCTGATGTTGCCCCTCCTTCAACAGCTGTTGTTGCCGCTGCTTTTATTCCTTCATTAGTAAATTCAATAGTAGCCTTATGCTTGGCATCAGAAATAAATTGTCCATCTTCTTTTACCATTTTAGTTAGATTAGCCTTTTTAGGATCGAATACATCTTTAATACCTAGTTTATTTAAATCTTTCATTAGACTTAATTCATATTCATATTTAAAGAATGGAATATTTCCAGTTATTATAGTAGCTACTCCATCTTTAAAGTTTTCTTTCTTTAACTCTTTTAAGTTTTTAACTATATTTTGTAATTCCTTGGCATCTGTATCTTTAATATAAGTATTTAAATCTTTTTCTTTAGGCATAATTCCTACATATTGAAGTTTAAGACTATTATATTCTTGTAGGTCTTTAGCAAATACTTTTACATTTTTATCATCATAAATATAAAAATCAGTTGATGAGTCTTCTTTTCCATAATTATCATTTAATTCTTTTATATATTGATCTAAATATTTATTTACATCTGGTTCTGCAAAACCTGAGGATACTAGATTTTTACCATCTTCAGATTTTAACCATTTTTTATAGGCTTCTCCTACTTCACTACGTATTTTTTCTTCTCCTATTTCTTTTACGGCATCATATCTATTAATATCTGCTAAAACTTTTCCTGTTTTAATATTTTCAATATTATTAAAAGTTATTCCAGGGAAATCTTCATCAGATAAATACATATTATTTACTGCATGATATTCAACTTCTTCATCGCTTATTTTTTCATGGCTATAAACAACTCTATATTCTCCAGGTTCTCCTAGTTTTTTACCATAACAAGGCACTGTATTAATACTACCATAATAACAGTCTATTTGATTCTTCCAACTCATATCTATAGCTAAAGCATTTATTAAAATAAAGTTTTCTTGAGCTACTGATTCTGGAGTAACTAAACCATTGATCAATTTAAATGTTTTATTACTTACCCAATCATTCATTGGTTTAGCATCTTTAAATGAATCATATATTATATCAGCATTATATTTATTACTTAATATATCTTTATAATCAGCATTTACTTTTTCTTTAAATGTGTCTCTTATAAACATTGCATTAGCAAATGACATATGTTCATTATTCTCATATTTCTTTGCAGTATATTCTCCTATTACAGCATCTATTTCTGCTTTAGTATTTTCATCTGCTCCTTCACTTAGCATCTCTAAAGCATATTTAATAGATAATGGACTATATACTACATTAGCTTCTTTATTTTCTATTTTAGCAAAATATAAATCGAAGTTTTGAATGTTGTTTCCAGTCATTCGATATTCTGATTTTACTTCTTTTGTTGTATTATCTACTTTCTTAGTTTCTGTTTTACTAAAGAATAGTATGTATACTACACTTGTAGCAACAGCAATAATTAATAATATTATAATTACTATTATTAGTCCTTTTCCTTTTTTCTTTGGCTTAACTTCTTCTGTACCGCCTTCTTGTACAGGTTCCATCTTCATATTTTCATTTGTTGTAATAGCTTCTGTTGGTGATTCTACTACTACTTGTTGAGCTTCTTCTTGTTTTTCTTCTACTTTCTTTTCTTCATTATTTTCCATATTCTCCTCCTATTTATTTATTTTATAGTGCTCTACGTCACTTTGAAAGTCTTGATAATCATCATACATATCTGTATACATCTCTGATACACCTGGATCACTGTCAGAATATAGTGTTCCATAATGCCATTTACTATGAGGCTTTGTATCAAACTTATCTGTTTTTAGACCAAATCTTGTCATTTCTTCATCTAATGTAGAACTATACTCTGGATTATTTGAATCACATCTTAGTATTAAAGTATAAATAGTTACAGCTAGTTCTGCTTCTGGAACTTCTTTTTGATTTAGAATTTTTAATACTAAGTCATCTGCATCTTCACTTAAAACTCCCATATGATAATCTATTCTTTTTATTGAATCATCTAATAAATTGTATTTTTTTAATAGATTATCTACTCTCATGATTTCTTTCCTCCCATCTTATTATTTTGATTTCTTAATGATTTTATATCATTAAATATTCTTTCTAGTGGTAGATTTAGTATTTCTTCTAGTTCAAAATTTTTATAGTATAAATCTTCTAGAAAAGTATTTAGATTTGTTTTTACCTTATCTAATATTTCTTTTGATATTATTACTTCTAATTCTTCATATAAATTATTTAATGTAAAACTACTATTGAATATTAAATCTTCATTATCATAGTTTTGCATAAACATTGTATTTGGGACTATTGCTACTTCTTGCATAGTTTCATATAAATCATTAGAATCTACTGTATAGTCAAAATTTATGGTACTATCATCAGTATGTTTTGATTGATCAATTAATCTTATATTTACTCTATCATCATTTTTTAATGGTATAAAATTACCATGTTGTATAGAATTTCTTATAACTTTTACTAAGGCTTGATTTCTTTCATTTAATTTACTCAATAATTCTGTTATTAATTTAAAAGTTGCATTTAATCTTCCTACTATTGCATCTGCACTTTGATATTTTTCCATTTGTCTATTATAAGTTCTGCATGCTTTTCCTATTTCTTTATTTGCAGAAACAACATCTTTACGCTCATCTCTATCTTTTCCTATTAATGGATTAGCTGTTTTTATTATTCTACTCATATGAATTAGACTATAATCATCTGATTTTTCTATTCGTGCTGCTACTATTTGACAATAATTATATAGACTTGCTATATAAGGAGTCTCTTCTGCTGTTCTAACACCTAAAATTTCTGATATTTCATCTATTATTTCTCTTACTTCTAAATTATTTAAAGCAGATTCACCTAATTTTTCTAAATTATCGGCAGTTAGTGAATCTATCAATACTATTAATTTTTTTATTTCTAATTCGTCTAAATTACCTCTTATTGTTGAATAATCAAATGTTGGTGACGATAATTGTCTACGTAGTTTCTTTAATAATTCAATTATTTTACTTATATCTTTCACTTCATTTATGTCATTAGATATATTTTGTACTAATGGATCTTTTTTCTTTAGATAATATCCATCTAGTACATTATGTAAATAATCATTATTATATTTTCTTTTATTTATATAATATTTATTATAATAATCTTCTACTTCTGGTTCATATTTTTTTAATATATTTTTATTAAAGATACTTAAATATTCATCACTATAACTATTCTCACCTACTATTAAATTAATACTGTTTAATAAAGATATAGGAATATTTATATTATTTCCTTTAATAGATAATTCAATAGACTTTTTATCTGAATTTATTTTATAATCTCCATGAGCTAATTGATTTCTAATAGTATGATAGAAATATATATAAAACTTTATATTCTCTAAATCATGATTTGAACCATTATCTAAATATTCTGAAAATATATGTAATCTATTTGTTATTCCTTCTGGTAAAATTGTTACTCTTGGAAGATCTTTTATGGAAAATATTTGTAGTAATGCTTTTAAATTTAAATTATTTTCTTCTCCTATTTGATCTATAAAGAATTGAATGCTATTAAAAAAATCAATGTTCTCTGCTAAGTTAAAAGTTATTAATTCTAATTTTCTCTTGCCTTCTCTAGTTTCTATTTCTATTTCGTCTTTTTTTACAACGCTTTCTTTTAATAATATAAATTTTGATATGCTTAAGATATAGTAATGTTTTTCTGTTAATGGAATAGATATTTGAGATTTATTATGTGGTGAATAGGTATCTACTAATTCACGAGATAATCTTAATATTTCTTCATCTCCCATCATATTATCAATACTCCTATCTTATTTACATTATATCATGTTTGTTTTACTATTTCACTATTATTTGCATTCTAATTTATGATATAATACTATTTAGAATAGAGGTGTGTGTATGAAAGATGGTAAAAGAGGATTTTTTGTACTAGTAGTAGCATTTATTATACTAGCAATGACACAAACTTATGTTACTACAACTGATGAAGTTGTTAGGATGTTTGGTTTTATTTCTACTTATGTTGTTATTGTAGGACTTGCAATATATGGTGTAGGTATATGGAAACGTATAAAAGTCATTAATTATTTGGGTATAGGTATTACTGCTATTGGTTATGTATATAGTGTTGTTGAAGTCTTTAGTAAATATCCACATTTTAGTATAGAACTTGGTATTATGATTTATTTATTATCACTTATTGCTTTTATAGTATCAATATTTATGCCTGATACTGCTAAACTAGAAATTAATGAAGCTGAGGCACAAACTACTACTATTCAAAGTGATGGTAAAGTTGTTGAAAAAGAAGAAGTAATTGACCATAGTAATGATGTTGCTTATGGTACTTATATTAGTGGTATTCCTAAGAGACCTGAGTTATCTAAAAAGATCTGTTTACTTGGATATGATAATGATAAATTCTTATTATTTATTACTAATGGTGATAATGTAGAAAAGTATGAAATTAGTTATGGTATTGTTACTGATATTAGTTCTAGGCAAAGAGTTGTTATGGAACAAAATGATGTAGTTAATGAAGATACTACTCAAGATAGACAAAAACTTGCTAATGAAGTTATTAGTGTATACGGTAAAGAAATTGCTGAAGCTATTGTTTCTAATAATAAAACTAGTGGTGGAGCTGTTTCTTATAATGATTTATTTGAATTAAATTTAAGTTTTAAAATAGCTGATGAAATAAGAAAATTAATTATTAATGTTGATAGTGATCCTACTTTATTTATTAATAAGTTCAATAGTGTTGATAAGAGTAATACTACTCCTTTTGTTACTAGTGGAGTTACAAATAATGAAGTTATTCAAAGTGATGAAGTTCCAGTTATTGATGTTACTAAGATAGCTCAAACTGAAGAAGTTAATAAAGCAATGCAAGAAGAGAATAAACAAGAAGATTTTAATAGTTTAAATAGTGCTCCTTCTAATGATGTTGATTTATTAGATGAAGAGGAATCAGAAAAAGTAGAAGAATTAATATAAAAAAGAATAGTTGCGACTATTCTTTTTTTATTATTAATTATCCGTGTCTTCCTCCACCAGATGAGAATCCACCTCCAGAAGAACCTCCTGATGAGAATCCACCACCGCCTCCTCCACTACTACTTGATACAGTATATGAAGTGGTATGAGAAGTTATAAAATTATCTTGTTTCTTTGTATAATTTAGACTCGCCTTATTCATATAGTGTGTTGCTTCTGTTTCTTTCTTAATCATTTTATTCTTATTTACTAAGATACTAGCAACTACTATTGTTACTATTAATGAAACTAATAATGATAATAAATATGGTGGTACATAGTATGATTTAATATATCCCATTTCATCTATATATTTATTAGACATATTGCTTGGGATACCTTTATCAATATAATTACTTGTTAAACTAATAAATAACTTAAATCCTGTTAGATAGTTAGATGAATGTAAGTCATCATATATTGAATCTAAGATATCATCATATCTATCTTGATTAAAATATAATTGAGCTTTACCAAATGTATACATATCATAATATGGATCTTGTTCATATGTATTTCTAAATAAAACTATTCCATCATAATCTTCAAAGTCTATTCCAAAGTCATTGTAATCATAGAAGTCTGAGGCAAAAGTAGCATTGGTACTATCCTCATAATAAGGTAAATCATATGTTACTATTATTAATTCCATTTTATATTTTTTTATAAATTCATCGATTTGTAATTTTAATTCATCTTCTTCTTCTTTTGTTATTATTTCAGAGAAATCATATATTTTTTGTTCAGCATTTACATATGGCGTATTTAGTACATTATTTCTATTTTTATCTGTGATTTTCCATTTTTTATTTACTCCTAATTTGTTAGTATTATCTCTTTCATATACTTCTACTTTATTTGTAGTAGTTATCTCTTCTTTTTGTTCTTCTTGGGCTATTACAAATATTGGAGTTAATAATAAGATAATTATTAATAATAATTTATTTATTTTTTTCATATTAATTACCTCCTAACTTGTAGAAGATAAAACTTACTACTAAACATGTTATAAATGTTAAGGCAAAAGTTAATATGATGTAGAATACTAGTTTCTTCTTATCTATTGGAATATTACCAATAAATTCTCCTGTTTGTCCATTCATAGCAAATGTATGCTGTTCTCCACCATATTTTACATTAACCATCCATACAGGTAATAAGACATATTCTCTATCTATTAAATCAGCGTCTAAATTTTCTGATGTTACTTGTTTTGAAGTATAACCTATGGCACTATCTACCATTAAGTTTTTAGTTGTTTTTCCTGCTCTAAAAGCAGCTTCTTTTAAGGCTTTATCTTCGTCTTCATCATACTTTTCAGCATAGAATCCTGATAGATAAGCATGATTATATGGTACTAAATCTTCATAATTAAATGGTTCAATACTATTCATAATAGCATTATCAAATCTTGTAGATGCATCAACTGGTATATCATAGAAATTCATACTACCTTCTCTTATGATTTGAAAATAATCAGTTTTTGTATAATGCGTATCTCCACTTCTCCATGATGAAACTCTTTGAGCGTTCATCATAACATTTCCATGTACTTTAAAATCATATAACCAGAATGGTATATATATACCTCTTATCTTTTCTATATTTTTTATGTCAGTAAATGATTTAGGTACTAATGGTCTTCCTTTTGCTAAAGCTTTAAACTTATCTTCAGCTAATACTTTTTCTGTTCTAAATGGAATTAGTCTAGTTGGAGCAAAATTACCAGACAATTTATTCTTTAAAATAGCAGTATTACCACAATAGACACAGAATGTTGCGGCTGTTTGATCATCAGCTATTATTTCAGCTCCGCAAGCTTCACAATGATATGAGACATAGTCATCTAAATTTACTTTTTCTGGTTTTTCTTCATTATTTTTTTTAGAAGCAGATCCTTTTTCTACTTTTTCCATCTCTTCTAAAGTAAATTCACTACCACAATAATCACATTTCCATTTGTTTGCTTTAGCATTAAATTTAATAGATGCATTACAAGCAGGACATATTGTACCTAACGTTTTTCCTTTTACTTCTTTTTTTACTTTTTCTTCTTTTTCTTCTTTTACTTCTTTTGCCATAGATTCACCTACTTTTATTTAATTATATAATATTATGTATTATTATTCTACTTTTAAATTGCCTTGTCTTAAGATATTTACATTATCATTATCTACTCTTACTATTGTTGATGATATACCTATTTTTGATTTGCCTCCATCGACTATAATATCTACTTTATTTTTAAATTCTTCTATAAAATCATCTACTTCTATACCTGGTGAATTACCTGATATATTAACTGATGTTGTTGCGAGTGGATATTTATAATTACTTAGTATAGTTAGGGCTATATCATTATTGGGTATTCTTACTCCTACTGTATCTAGATTAGCAGTTAAAATATCTGGTACTTCTTCTTTTTTATCTAATATAATTGTTAAATCACCTGGTAGATATTTATCTATCAAATCTTTTTCTTTTTCATTTATATTTCTGGCGACTAAGTTTATTTTATCTATAGAATCTGTTAATACATTTATTGGCTTATTAATATCTCTTTCTTTAAAAGAAAATAGTTTTTTAATAGCATTAGTACTAAAACAATTGCAACCTATACCATAAACAGTATCTGTTGGGAATATTATTACTCCATCATTATCTAATACTTCCATTATTTCTTTAATATTATTTTTTGTTAATTCTTTTATATATTTCATAATCTACCTCTAATTTATTATATCATGTTATAATAAACTTGAGGTGTTAATATGAAGTTAAAACTTAATAAACAGATTCATTATATTGATAATAAAGACTTTAAGACTATTCAAATTAGAGTTTTATTTCATTTTAAAGAGAAATTAGAAGAATTGGCTCTTAGTACACTACTTCCTAATTTATTAAATTATATGAATGAAGATTATCCTACTGAAGATTCATTTAAAAGGGCTAAGATGGATAAATATATATTAAATACTAGTTGTGTTAAACATAGTATTGGTTTAGAATCTTGTTTTTCTTTTAATATGGTAATTCCAGATGAAGAGACTTTAGGAGAAGATTTATTAGAAGAGCAATTTAAATTCTTTGAATCATTTATATATAAGCCTTTAATAATAGATGGTGGTTTTAGTAGTTTTGAACTTGATAGAGAAAAAGAAAATTTAAAGACTTTTATTGATAATTCTTATAATAATATTAGACCTTATCAAGCTTTAAGTATTAAAAAGTTAATTGATACTGAAGGTGTTTTATCTATGGATATTATTAATAATACTGAGTTAATTGATAAGGTTAATCCTATAAACTTATATGAGTTTTATAAAGACAAAGTATTAAATAATAGTTGTCATATATTTGTTATGGGTAATTTTGATCATAAGAAGATGGATAAAATACTTAATAAATATATAGTTAAATGTAAATTTATAAATGAATTAGATGTTAAATATGATTGTTTTTTAAAACCTAGAAATGAAGTACAAGTTATTAATGAAAAGAAAAAGTTTAAAGATTCATCTTTATCTTTAGTATATAAGATTAAAGATATGAGTTATGATGATAAAGTTACTTTAGGATTAATATATGGTTTATTAACTTCTCTAAGTAGTAGATTATTGAGTAAGAAATTAAGAGATGAAGAAGAATTGATTTATTCTACTAAAGTATTACCTTATGGGCATTATGGATGTTTTGAAATTACTGCTTTTATTAATAAGAAGAATAAAGATGAAGTACATGATAAAATACTAGAGGTTATGAATGATTTAAGAGATAAGGAAATGATTGATAGTCTCTTAGATAGACTAAAAGAACGTAAAAGAATTAGTTTAATTAAGAGTTTAGATGATAAGTTCTTTATATTAAATGATTATATTGCAGTTACACTTAAAACTGAAGAGAGTCAAGAAGATATTTATAAGAAGATGCTTAAGATTACTAGTGAAGATATAAACAAGCTTCTTGATAGATTTGTACTTGATACTATTTATTATATTGAGGAGGATAATAATGATTGATGAAGTTGTACTTGATAATGGATTAACTATTTATACTTATGTTGATAAAAGAAGACATACTAATACTGTTCAATTTGTTACTAGATATGGTGGTCTTTATAAAGACTTTAAATATAATAATATAGATTATCATATGCAAGATGGGATTGCTCATATATTAGAACATTATATAGTAGAAGAAAATGAACATGGTAATTTCTTAGAAAAACTTGGAGAGATGCAAATGAATACTAATGCTTCTACTCATAAATTAATGACTAATTTTTATTTTACTTGTGTAGAAAGATTAGAAGAAGGATTAGAAATATTAATTAAAGGTATTAATAATGTTACTTTTGATAAGGATAGATTAGAACATTTAAAAAATCCTATTTATCAGGAAATACGTGGTAGAAGTGATAATAAATTTTATCATTTAGATATAGAAGAAGAAAATAATTTATTTCATAATTATAAATTTAGAAGTATAGGTGGTACTTTAGAAGAAGTTCGTAAGACTACTGTAGAAGACTTAGAACTTTGTTATAAAGCTTTTTATCAACCTAGTAATCAATTTATTGTTATTAGTGGTAATTTTGATAAAGATAAGATTATTAATATTATTAAAGATATTTATAAAGATTTAGAGTTTGATAATAAAAAGGTAGAGATAATAAAGATTAAAGAAAATAAAAGTGTTGTAAAAAAAGAAAGTACTATTTACTATCCTACTCCTAAAGATTTTGTAGATGTTTGCTACAAAATAGATGTTAGTAATTATACTCCAGAAGAGAGATTGAAGTTAGATTTTTACTTGCATTGTTTTTATAAAGATTTCTTTGGAGTTACTTCTAAACTATATAAAAAGATGGTTGATGAAGGTATTATTACTAATGGTATTGGTTGTGGAGATAAAAAAACAAATGACTATTTAGTAATTAGTTTTGGTAGTTATACTGATAAAGCCAAAGAGTTTAGTAAATATATTGATTTAGAGGTTAATAATTTAAAAGAGTTTGATGAAGATTTATTTAATCTTACTAAGAAGAATAGTATTATTAGTTTTATATTAAGAGATGACAATGTACTTAGTGTAGTACTTCCTTTTGTTGATAATATTATTGAATTTGATTATCCTTATATAGATAAGATTGAAGATATTAAGAAATTAAATTATAAGGAATATATTGAATATATTAGTAAGTTGGATTTTAGTAATAAAACTATTACGACAATAAAAAACAAGGATTAATCCTTGTTTTATTTTTTTATTAAGCTTGTGTAACAGTATTAGATGCTTGAGCATCAGCTTCTTCATTAGCAGCTGTTACATTGTAAATATGATTTCTCATAGTTACTACTCTGTTATAGAAAACTTCATAGTTTTTTCTAATTTCATTATATCTATCTTTAGCATTATCTGCTCCTGATGATTCCCAGTTTGCACCATATAATTGGTTCATTGTAGAATCAACATCATTAAAGATATTCATTATTTCATCTGCATTTTTCTTTACAGCATCTGCAGTTGATCTTGCATGTCCATAATCTTTTTCTTCAAATTCATTCATTTAAATAACCTCCTTAAAATAGATGAGCACCAGCAGATGCATTATCTTCTTCAGTTCTATTTAAGATATTAGCTGCACTACTAATGTTCTCTCCTAATTCATCTAGTAACTCTCTAAATTTTTCTAGATTCTCACTTTGTTCTAGGAATGAATCTTTAAATTCATTAGCTGAAAGACCTCTCCAAATAGTCATTAATTCAGCAATGTTGTTATTTAAACTTCCTATTTCATTTTCAAATAATTCTGCGTTTGCTACTGTTTCTTTACCACGTGTATTCATAGAACCAGTATCTGCATGTAATCCTGACATATTATTACCTCCTATTATCATATTCATTATATCATTTTTACAACAAAAACCATAATGTTTTTTACAGTTTTATACATTTTTTATTATACTTCTAGATCATCATCATCTGGAGCATCGTTTGTATCATCAACTTCTGTTGTTGAAGTTGTATCTGTTTGTTCAACATTTACTTGTGTTTCACCACTTGTAGATGTTGATGCTGTATCAGTCGTTGTACTTTCTGTTGTAGTGGTTGCCTCAGTTGATGTTGCACTTTCTGTACTAGCTGCAGTATCAGTTGTAGTGCTTTCTGTACTAGTTGTTGTATCAGTTGTTTGAGTAGTTGTTCCACTACTTGTTGTTCCTTC
>CAMOYT010000044.1 GCA_946630315.1 uncultured Bacillota bacterium
ATAGTAATAGTAATACACCACCTGAGATGCCTGATGGAGATAATAATATGACTCCACCAGATAGTAATAATGGTTCAGATAGTATGACTCCACCAGATATGCAAAATGGAGATAATAGTTCAAATAGTAATATGCCTAATAAAGGTGGATTTGGACATATGAAAGATTTTAATAATAGTAGTGTTAATAATAATGGACTTGCTTGGTATTATTATTTAATATTTGGATGTGAAGCTTTAATATTCTCTATTAGTTTAATGTATCTTATTATGTCTCATTTTAATAAAAAGAATGCTAAAGAGGTGTTTAAGGGAGATAAATTAATTATTTATATACTTGGTACTATTGTTATGACTGGAGTTGTTACTACTGGAGTTGGTTTACTTGGGAATAGTATTAGTAAAAGTACTAATAATGTTACTACTATAGAAAATAGTAAGACTAGTGTTTCTAGTAGTGGTAGTTTAGAAATAACTAGTAAAAAAAGTATAAGTAATAAGACTTATAAAAATACTAAGAGTGATCAAAATGCAATACTTGTTAAAGAAGGAGGAAATGCTACTTTAAATAAAGTAACTGTTAATAAAACTGGAGATAGTTCTAATACTGAGAATGCTGATTTTACAGGTGTTAATGCTGGCATATTAGTAGAAGAAAACTCTTCAGCAACTATTAAAAATAGTACTATTAAAACTAATGGTAAGGGTGCTAATGCAGTATTTTCAACTGGTTCTAATAGTAAGATTAGTATTAGTGATAGTACAATAGAGACAACTGGTAGTTCTTCTAGCAGAGGATTAGATGCTACATATGGAGGTAGTATTACTGGAAGTAATTTAAAGATTACAACTCAAGGTAATTCTTCAGCGACACTAGCAACTGATAGAGGAGAAGGAACTGTTAGTGTTAGTGATAGTACATTAGAGACTAATGGAGTAGGTTCACCAATTATTTATTCAACTGGAAATATTAGTATTAATAAAACAACTGGTGTTGCTAAAAACAGTCAAATGGTAGTAGTTGAGGGAAAGAATAGTGCTACTGTTAAAAATAGTACTTTAGAAGCTAGTGGTAAAGGAAATAGAGGAAATGATAATAAAACTGATTCTTGTGGTGTTATGATATATCAATCTATGAGTGGTGATGCATCAGAAGGAGTTGGTACATTTACTAGTAATGGATCTACGTTAACTATTTCAAAAGATTCAGATTATTATGATAGTGCTCCAATGTTCTTTGTTACTAATACTGAAGCTATTATTAATTTAACTAATACTAAGTTAAATTATGGTAGTGGTGTTCTACTAAATATAGGTGGAACTACTGAATGGGGAAATAGTGGTTCTAATGGAGGAGTAGTTACAGTTAATTTAGAAAAAGAAGATATTTCTGGAGATATTATAGTTGATAATATTTCTACTCTTACATTAAATTTAAAAAATAGTAAATTAAGTACTACTATTAATGGAAGCAATAGTGCTAAAAGTATAAAACTAGTAGTTGATAGTAATAGTACTCTTACTTTAACTGGTGATAGTTATGTTACTAGTTTTGAAGGAGATGCTTCTAATATTAATTTTAATGGATATAAATTGTATGTAAATGGAACTTCTATTAATTAAAATATTATATATAATAGCCAAGTGTTTTACATTTGGCTTTTTTTCTTTTTTGTGGTATAATACTTACTCGCTAGGAGGGGAGTATGTTAAGACTTAAATCAAGAGAAATAGAAAAATATGATAAATTAGGTAGTGGAGCTTTTGGCAGTGTTTATAGAATAGATGATGATTTAGCAATTAAGTTATATCATCCAGAAGTAAAAACACTATTTGGTGGTAGGAAAGCTAATCCACAATTGAAAAAAAGAAATAGAGCTTTAAGAATTAAAAGAATTGGTAAAGATTTAAAACATTCTGATTTAATACAAGATTTGGTATATATAGATGATAGCTATGCAGGTGTTGTTATACCTTTTTATGATGGCGTAACTCTTAATCATATGATGAATGCTCCTTTAGAAACTAAAATAGATATATCAAAGCAATTAATTAGAAATTGCAAAGAATTAACTGAACATCATATTTATCCATTAGATTTTAAATTAAATAATATGATGTATGTTAATGGAGAAGTTAAATTAATTGACTTAGATGATTATTATACAAAGTATTTATATTTTAATAGTGAAATTCATAAAAGAGATTGTGTTAGTGGACTTGATGAAACTATAAAGACTTATTTTGGAGAATATAGAGAGTGTAATTATAACGAATGTTTAGACTATTATTTAACTAGAGAAAGACCTGAAGGTAAAAATAAGTATAAAGATATAGATAGTTATATAAAAGAGAAAGATACTCCTTATAATTATTTATTTATTGATACTGACAGTGATATAGAAATAATAAAAAGACTAAAGAGTCAAGGTGATTTTAGAATTATATTATTATTTAATAGTAATGAATATGATGGAGAATTATTTGTTAATTTCTTTAATCAGTTAGAAAATAATGGTATATATGTATATGATATGATTAGGAAAAGTGAGTTTGATTTATATTTTTCAAACAATAAGACTGATAGTATGCAGTATGTAAAAGGAAGAGAATGTTTTAAGAAATAAGACATTCTTTTTTATTTTTGTTATAATAGAGAAGGTGATGTTATGAAAGAGATAATACATGTACTTGATGAAGGTGTAGTTGAAAAAGAAATACCTGAAGTTATTAAAAGAAGTAAAGGTATATTTGTTAATAGTAATGATGAAATAATACTTGGTATGTGTAATCGTAATTATCATTTAATTGGTGGACACGTAGATGATGGTGAAGATTATATAGATTGTTTAAAAAGAGAAGTATTAGAAGAAACTGGTTATGTATTAAAGAATAATATTGGTGATTGTATTTGTACTATTAAATATATTAGTAAAGATAAATTATATATTGCTAAATACTTTGAAGTGTTTGAAGATATTATTCCTGATATGAGTAAAGTAAATTTAACTGAAGAGGAAAAACAAGGTGATTTTCATTATGAATTTATTAAGAGGGATAAGATACTTAATGTTTTAAGAGAAAGTTTAAATACTTGTACTCATGAAAATGTTGTACTTGATACTATAAAAGTATTAGAAGTATATTTGGGTGAGGATAATGATTAATAGTTTAAATATAGATAATATGATAATTGATGCTGAAAAGAATAATGATAAAGATTTATTAAAAGAATTGTATCGTAAAAAAGATTTATTAATTGATGAGAAGATTGATAAGGATATTTATCAGAAACGAATTAGTGATGATGGAGTAATTAATATTACTGGTGAATCAGGTAGTGGAAAGAGTACTTTATGTGAAGAATTTAATGATAATGATAATTTTATTGTGATTGATACTGATAAATTAGAAGAGTATAATGATTTAGTTAAATATTTTGATAATAATATTCCTGATAAGATTAATGATTTTGATAAATTATATTTAGGTATATTAGATTGTTACAAGGATAGGGGAAAAATAATAGTAATAGATAGTGCTCAATATAGAAATATTAAAGATATTAATATTTTAAAGGGAGAAATGTTTATACTTAGAACTTGTATTGATACTTGTTATTATAGGTGTTTAAAAAGATATGATGAGTTAAATAATAATTTAGAAGATAGAGTAAAATATCAAGAGAGAAAGAAAAATATTTATAGATGGTATAATAGTTTAAATGATTTTATTTTAAAGGTAGATGAATTATAATATGGAAAAATTTAAAGCTATAAAGATAGCTAGTTTTTTAGGAGTAATAGGAAATATATTTTTACTTATTATTAAAGGAATAGTAGGCTTTTTTACAGGTTCTTTTGCAATGATAGCTGATGCGATGAATAGTGCAGGAGATATATTTTCTTCTCTTCTTACTTATGTTGGTAATAAAATTAGTTCTAAGCCAAAAGATGATGATCATAATTTAGGACATGGTAAGGCTGAATATATTTATTCATTATTTATTAGTTTAATTATGATACTTATGTCTTATGAAGTACTTAGTAGTTCTATTAAAGCATTATTTACTGGAGAAAGATTTGTTTTTTCTTTTTGGTTAATAATAGTATGTATAATTACTATTATTGTTAAATTTATATTATTTTTGTATACAAATTATTTATATAAGAAATTTGATAATATATTAATTAAAGCTAATAGTATTGATCATAGAAATGATTGCTTTATTACTATAACAAATTTAATAGCATGTGCTTGTGGATTATTAAATATATATATTATTGATAGTATTGTTGGTATTGGTATTAGTATTTGGATTATTATTAGTGCGTTAAAATTATTTAGAGAAAGTTATGATGTACTTATGGATAAAAGTATGGATATTGAGACTAAGAATAAAGTATTAGATATTATTAATAATCATAAAGAAATTTATAGAATTAATCATTTCAATGCTACTCCTGTTGGATATCAATATCAAATTTCATTTACAATATTTGTAGATGGTAACTTAAGTACTTTTGAGTCACATGATATTGCAAATAAGTTAGAAAAAGAAATAGATAAAAAAGTAGAAGAAGTTTTCTTAACTGTAATACATGTTAACCCAGTTGATAAAAAAGTATGATATAGTATAAGTAGGTGATAAAATGATTTTTGCAAGTAATAATAAGGATAAATTAAAAGAAGTTAGAGCTATATTTAAAGATGTTGATATTATGGCTTTAAGTGATATGAATTTAGAAGTTGATGTTGAAGAGGATCAAAAGACTTTTTTTGAAAATGCTTTAAAGAAAGCTAAAGAAATATATGAGGTTTGTAAAGAACCAGTTATTGCTGATGATTCTGGTCTTTCTATTGATGCTCTTGGAGGATGGCCTGGTGTTATTACTAATAGATTCTTAGATGCTAACTGGGATTATAAAAATGATTATATTATACGTAAAGTTAGTGATTATGAAGATAAATCATGTGAAGTTATCTGTAATATCGTTTATTATGATGGTGAAGATAGTGTTGTTGGTAAGGGTGTTATTAAAGGACATATTGTTTCTCCAAGAGGAGAAAATGGATTTGGTTTTGATCCAATAGTTGAACTTGATAATGGTAAGACACTTGCTGAACTTACTAGTAATGAAAAGAATAAATGTAGCGCTAGATATTTAGCAATACAAGATTTATATAGAAAATTGATTGTTTATGGTAAAATAAAAAAATAAATATGATATAATTTATATGGAATATGGAGGGACTTATATGGAAGAAGTTTTTGACGTAAGAAAAAAAAGAATTAGTATATTAGATAATTATGGGGAGAATTTTCAAAATAAAGATTATATTACTAATCCAGCTATAGGTAGAGATGAGCAAATTAAACAATTAATATTAATATTACTTACTCCAGATAAGTCTGCTGTTTTAATAGGTAAACCTGGTGTTGGTAAAACTGCTTGTGTAGAAGGTTTGGCTTATCGTATACAAAAGCATATGGTGCCAGATGTTTTAGCTGATTATCAAGTTATTAAAGTTAATACATCAGCTTTACTTGGAGTTGATCCTGTTACTGGTGAAGCTAAGATTAATAACTTAATTGATGAACTTAAAAGTAAGAGTAAATTAATATTATTTATAGATGAAATTCATACTTTAATGGGTACAAAGGGTGAAGCACTTGACTTTGCTAATATGTTTAAGCCAGCACTAGATCGTGGTGATATTAAAGTTATTGGTGCTACTACTACTGAAGAGTATGAAAGATATATTTTGAGAGATAAAGCGTTTGTTAGACGTTTTCAAAAAGTAGAAATATTTGAACCTACTAGAGAAGAAAATATTCAAATATGTGTAGGTACATTACCTAAGATAGAGAAGAGAACTGGGGCTAAAATGATGTATACATCTTTTATTCAAAGAAGAGTTATGGAATTCTTAACTGATATTACTTCTGAATATAAGAGAGTATATGAAATTGGTTCTAGATATCCAGATGTTACTTTAACTATTATTCAACAAGCTTTTTCTAATGCTTTATTTGATAATAGAAGAGAAGTAAATATAGTTGATTTTAGAAATGCTATAATACATTCTAAAAATATTTATCCAGATGTAATTACTAAGAATCTCCCAATATTTGATTCGATGTTTGCTGATCAAATAGAAGAGTATAATAAAAGTAAATTTACTGGAACAGTTGAAAGATTAGGAGAATAATTTATTATTCTTTTTCTTTCGCCATAGAAAGGAGAGTTTATGCCGTCTTTTGCAATACATAATATTTGTGGACTTGAATTATTAAAAAAATTAGATGTAGATGAGGGTAATAAGAATAAATTTATAATAGGTAATATTTTACCTGATGTTAGTAGAATTAGTAAATATAATGAATTAGATGATATAGGTAAGAGAAAAGCTATACAAAAGAGAAAAAAAGAAACTCATTTTAGAAATAATACTGATAAGATTGTTGAGTATCCTAATTGTAGTGTTTTTCTTAATAAATATAGAGATTATATTGAAAATGATATTATTACATTAGCTTATTTCTTTCACTTATATACTGATTATTATTATTTTAAATATGTATTTTCTAAAATTATTACTTTTTTAGATGAAAATTATGAAGTTACTGATATTAAGAGTAATTTTAAATATGTAAAGATTAATAAAACTAATGAGATTGTACTTGGTAAAGATTTTTTTAATAAGAAGAATCCTAAAGGTATTTATAAAGAATATAGTAGATGTAATAGTTATTTAGCTAGAAAGTATGATTGTAAAGTAGATATTTATGAATTAATAGATTTTATTGATCAAAATGGATTTTTAACTCATATTGAGGAAACTAATTCATTGTATGCATATTATGCAATTAGAAAGTTAGAGAAGTATGTTAATGAGATTGATGTTGATGATTGTGAGTTATTAATATTTAGAAAAGAAGACTTAGATAATTTAGTAGATGATGTTGTTGATAATTTTATTTTAGAATATGGTTATTTACTTGATAAATATAGAATGTAAAATATTGTCTATTTACATGAGCAAGAAGATGTTTTTTGCTTATTTTTTTTGTTTGTGTTAGTATAAATTTAAATACAATTATAGCGAAGGAGTGTAATAATTGTATAGCGCCAGAGCTCTAAGCTTGACGAGGTTAGTAGATTATCGAAAATTCGGCGGGTACTACTACGGTGACAGTGCATCGATAGATATATTACAAAGAATAAAATCAAAATTATAACAAAATATATATCTTCACTTTTTTTCATAGTGGAGGTATTTTTATGTGTGGAATTGTCGGATATAAAGGAAAAAGACAAGTAAAAAATATATTATTAGAAGGATTGAAGGCTTTAGAGTATCGTGGATATGATAGTAGTGGAATTGCCTTTAAGAATGATAAAGAAATTCAAGTTATTAAAAGTGTAGGAAAGATTTCTAATTTAGAAGAGAAGTTAGAAAAAGAAAAGTTAATTAAATGTGATATGGGTATTGCTCATACTAGATGGGCTACTCATGGTGGACCAAATGAAGTTAATGCACATCCACATACAAGTGGTAAAGTTACATTAGTTCACAATGGAATAATAGAAAATGCTCATGAATTAAAAGAACGATTAATTGAAGATGGTGTAGAATTTAAAAGCGAAACAGATACAGAAGTTGCTTGTGCTTTAATTAATTCATATTATGATAATGATATGGTTAAAGCTATTAATAAAGCTTGTAAAGATATAGTAGGAAGTTATGCTTTTGCTATTATGGTAGAAGGTGACGATAAGATTTATGGAGTTAGAAAAGATAGTCCATTAATTCTTGGAGTTGGAGAAGATGATTTATTCTTAGCAAGTGATATAGCAGCAATTATTGATTATACTGATAAATATATTCTACTTGATGAATTAGAAATAGTAGAGATTAGTAGTGATGGATATGCAATTACTAAGAATGGTCGTAGTGTTGATAAAAAGGTATTAACTGCTGATTTATCTAGTGAAGCTAGAGATAAATGTGGGTATGATCATTTTATGCTTAAAGAGATTATGGAAGAACCTGTGGTTTTAAAGAAAACACTTGATCCATATATTGAAGATTTAGATAAGTTAATAGATGTTTCTAAATATGAAGAGATTCATATAGTAGCATGTGGTTCTGCTTATTATGCAGGAATGATTGGTAAGAGTTTATTAGAAGAAAAAGCAGGTATTAGAGTAGTATGTGATGTTGCTTCTGAATATAGATATAAGAAAATAATATATGATCGTAAGACACTAGTTATTCTTATTTCTCAATCTGGAGAGACAGCTGATACTATTGCTGCGATGAGAAAGGCTAAAGAAGAGAAGATTGATACTTTAGCAATTGTAAATGTAAAAGGAAGTACGATTGCACGAGAGAGTGATATGCAAGTATTTATTGAGGCTGGACCAGAGATTGCAGTTGCTACTACAAAAGCATATATATTACAAGTTGCTATTATATCTTTAATGGCTTATAAAGCAGCTATTAAAAAAGGACTTGAGAAAGATAAAAATATTTTAAAAGATTTTGATATTCTTCCAAGAATGCTTAAAGAAGTATTAGATAGAAGAGAAGAATATTTAGAGATAGCTAATGAAATATATAATAAAGAAGATATATTCTTTATTGGTAGAAAGATTGATTATTCTATATGTATGGAAGGTAGTTTGAAATTAAAAGAAGTATCTTATATACATAGTGAAGCTTATCAAGCTGGTGAATTAAAACATGGTACTATTTCATTAATAGAAGATGATATGCCTGTTTTTGGTATATTAACTGATAAAGATGTTAGAGAGAAGACTATTTCTAATATTGAGGAAGTTAAATCACGTGGAGCTAAGATAATTGTTATTACTAATGAAGCTTGTAATAAATATGATTTAGAAGTGGTTGTTCCAAAGATTAGTGATTATTGTCAAGCAGTACTTGTAGTACCAGTACTTCAGTTAATTGCCTATGAAGTTGCTAAGACTAGAGGATGCGATATTGATAAGCCTAAAAATTTAGCTAAATCAGTTACAGTAGAATAGTATTACTATTCTACTTTTTTTATGATATAATTTTGTTTGGTGATTTATATGTGGTTATTATGTACAACTATTGCTTTTGTTACATGGGCTTTAGTCTCAATATTTTATAAAGCAACAGGAAAAGTTGATGAATATACTCATTTAAAAACTGGTATATTAGTTGGTTTAATTATGGGTGGTCATGCACTAGTTTATATGATTTATAAAGGAATGGGAATTAATTTTTTAGATGTATTAAAATATTTTCCAATATCGGTTTTATATATAGCTAGTATGATTATTGGATATAGAGGTTATAAATTTATAGAATTATCTATATCTAGTCCAGTACAGAATAGTAGTGGTGTTATAACGGCATTATTATTTGTATTATTCTTTCATGAAGTATATGATTATCCGTTTTATATAGCAGTAGTACTTATCTTTTTAGGAGTAATTATTTTATCTATTGATGAGATTAAAGCTACTAAAGAAAAAAGAAAAGAGTTTAAAAAGAATAATGGTTTAAAGAAACTATTTACTTTAGCTATTATGTTTCCACTTTTCTATGCATTATTTGATGGAGTAGGGACTTTCTTAGATGGAGTATTCTTAGATAAGTTAGAATTAATTAATGCTGATAGTGCTTTGATAAGTTATGAATTTACTTTCTTTGTATATGGTATTATTACTTGGATTTATTTAAAGAAGAAAGCTCCAAAAGAAAAAGTATTTGATGAATGGAATTTGATTGCTGCTGCTGTATGTGAGATGGTAGGACAAGTATTTTATGTTTTTGCTATGGCAGAGAATGCAACTATTGCGGCACCAATAATTGGATCATATTGTGTAATGACTATGTTACTTTCTCGAGTCTTCTTAAAAGAAAAGTTATCGAAGATAGAATATGTTGGAATATTTTTAGTACTAATTGGTGTTATTATACTTGCAATAATGGATGTTTAGAAAGAATAAGAAATTATTCTTTTTTTTGTTGCTTTTTTTATTAAAAGTAATATAATACTTCTTATTAATTGAAGAGGGATGAATAATGATTTATGATAGAGAAAATTTCTATCAAAGACAAAAAGAACTATTAGATAGAATAGAAATATTAAGAAAATATTATAAAAGTGATGTAGTAGACTATTTAATAAGATTAGCTAATTTAGATGAATGTATTTTAAAAGACGAAGCTTTTTTAGATGAATTTGGTTCAATGGATTTAGTCTATGATTTGATGAAATTTAATTTACTTGGAAGAATGTATAGAGTAATTGATAAGGATCATAATTTAATACAAAGAAGAATAAAGAGTAATGATTGTTTGGATGCGCCTAGAATTAATTATTTAAGAGGAGATAATATTCCTTTTGAAATAGTTAATTGTGACTTTAGGAGAAAAGTACAATTTAGTGGTGGAAGAGAAAAAAAACCAAGTATTATTTTAAAAGAAATAACTGATAGAAGTGAAGAGAGTATTGAAAGTTTAGAAAGACAAATGGAAAAAACAAAAGAAAATATTAGATTATTATCTTCTGAAATATCTTCTTTAGAAAGTGAGCAACCTAAGACTAGTTTTTGGCGTAAAAAAAATAATATTGTAGGTGTTTATGATAAAAAAGGAATTTTGGATATAAAGATGGAAGAGTATGAAAGATTAAAAAGGCAATTAGAAAAAGTAAAGAAATATGGACATCTAGAGAGTGAAGTTTGCAATGAAGTGACTGATATTATTTTAGATGATTTTGCTATTGATAAATCAGAATTTGTAAAAAGTATGAATAGAAGTTTAATAAAAGAATATAAATATATTGATATTTTACGACGACAAAGATAATTATTTGTCGTTTTTTATTACATTAATAATCATATTATAGTATACTTAATAATATGTGATAGTATGAGTGATAATAAAGGTTTTACATTAGTTGAATTGTTGGTTGCAATTAGTATACTTGCTATACTTACAGTTATTGCAATACCTACATTGCGTGCTTTTCAAACAGGTAATACTCAAAAACAATATGAAAGTTATGCTAAGAGTGTAACTAGTAGTGCAAAACTTTATAATGACTCTTATACTGATGACTTATTTGGTAATTTAGATTACGGATGTCAAAAAGTATCTTTAACTGAAATGATTAATAAAAAGATGGCTAAAGATATTGCTTTAAAGGATATTACATGTAATAAGATTGATAGTGATAGTTATGCTTTAGTTTGGAAATTTAGGGATGAATACTCATACAATCCAATTGTTAATTGTTATAACTCTAGTGATGTTTTGCAGTATACAGAAGGAGAAGAATTAGCAGAGAAATGTCTATCTACAACAAAGAAACCAGAATTATCTGTAAC
>CAMOYT010000045.1 GCA_946630315.1 uncultured Bacillota bacterium
CCAAGTATTCTAGCAAATATTAAATTATACAACTCATCAAATAAGAAAATACTGAATAATATAATACTAATAGTTAAAAATACTTTTTTATTCATAACTTGACTTAATTTAATAAATATAGGTAACACAAAATACATTAAAAACAATCCACATAATCCAAATATTAATACACTTCTAAGACACACATATCCACCAATACTACCAAAAGATAATATTTCAGTATTATAATTCCAACAATGTAAATTAAATACTTTATCCATTACCAATCCTGTAAAATACTCAAGTATACCTGTTGATATCACTGCTATCAAAAATACCAACCAAGGTTTTTTTCTTAACTTATAAGTTAAAAATATAATCATAATAGATCCAGTTGCATATATATTTATCCAAGGAATAAAATTACTTCCCCTCATATACCAAGTAGTCATACCACTATTAAAATAATAAAAGATAAATTCATATAGCCAACCAAACATACCTGCAAAGACAAATACTAAGCACAATACTCCAACTATTTGCCATAATTCTAGTTTTAAATCATCACTCAAATAACTCTTTAATAATCCCTTCATATAGCCTCCTATAAAAATTATATCACAAAGAAAAAATATGTTAAAATAATAATAGGTGATTATATGAAAATAATAAAAAAAATAGTAAAATCAATCTTAATAGTAATAGGAATAATAATACTTCTACTTTTATTAAATCATTTAAGATTAAATATCTCCTATTTAATTAATAAAAGTCATTATAAAGAAACATATCTAACTCAAGGAAATATTAATCAATATATTCCTCAAGGATTAACTTATTCAAGTAAATATAATATTTCTATTCAAACATCTTATAACAAAAAACATAAAGTAAGCAGAATCTATATTACTGATTTAAGTACTAATAAACTAATAAAAACATTAGACTTATTAAAATCAGACAATAGCATTAATAATAATCATGTAGGTGGTATTACTACTGATAATAATACTGTATGGATTACTAATGATTATGAAGTAAATGAATATAACCTAGAAGAAATAGTAAATACTAATTATAAATCAATAAAAAGTATTAGAGATACTAAATTACCTATTAGAGGAGATTTCTGTTTATATAAAAATGATACATTATATATAGGAGACTTCTTCTTAAATCCATTTTATAAAGTACCTAACAACAATCCATTATTATTAGCTTATGAAAATACAAGCGATTATAAAAATCCAAGTTATATTATCTCTCTACCTAAAATGGTTCAAGGTATGGAAATAGATAAAGATAATAATTTTTATTTCACTACATCCTTTACTTATTTAATAAACTCAAAATTATTAAAATATAAAAATGTCTTGTTAGAAAAACCAAGTACCTATAAACTAGATAATAAAGAATATAAATATTATAAATTCACTAATAAAAATTTAATAAGTAAAACTACATTAGCTCCTATGGCAGAAGGTATGTATTTTAAAAATAATAAGCTTCACATATTATTTGAATCATCAGCAGATGCCTACTTCCCTGCTTTACCTAAAATGAAAAAAGTAATTGTATTTGATTAATAATTACTTTTTTTGTATAATAAGCAATTAACGGAGGTAATATTATGTTGAATATAAAAGAAATAAATAAAATATTAAATAATTTAGGTTTAGAATTAATCAAAAAAGATAATAACTATTACATGCTAAATACTAATAATAATGAAATGACTTTATTAAATAATTCATATGAGTATAAATTAGAAAAAGATGGAATTAATTATATTATTCAATTATTTAATAATAAATTAATAATAAGTAATAGTAATAATGAAACATTAACTTTATTAAATAATGAAATTAATTATGAAGAAAAAGAGAATAATTCTCAATATAATAAGTCTGCTTTTTTATTAGTAGGAAATACTATTAATTTCTATAAAAAAGAAAATTTGGATGAAGGTTTTACTTCTCACAGTATTAAAGTAAGTTATTATGGAGAAGATTTTCATTTCTTAAAATTATCTGAAACTATTGGTTTAAATGGTACCTTAAAAAATGATATTACTATTCAAACTGATAAAAATAAAACTATTAGAACTAATATGATGAGAAAATATAATGAAGAAGGAAAACAAATCATTGGTAGTATTCAACATGAAGAAATTGAAGAGGACTTAAATACTTATATAGATAGTATTATAAGTGAACAAGAATTAATACCTGAATTATTTGAACAACTTAATAATTTTATTCCAAATCTAGCAAGTATTTTAAAAGATAAAGATTCACATTTAAAAACAATATATGAAGAAAAACAAAAGACTATTTAATAATAGTCTTTTTCTTTTCTTTAATTAATTCTAAATAAGCTTCTCTTCTTAATATTTTATATTCCTCTTCACAATCATCAGTCTTAGGAAAAACAACTTCATTTTCTTCTTCAAATTCTAATGAACTATCAGTAGGAATAATTACTTGATCAGCTTCATCATATATATTTTTATAATGACTAACTATAGCAGCAAACTTATAATTACTTGGATTAACTAAATAATATGTACCTATTTTTCTAGGTAAACCTATAAAGTTTTTTCCCATACAAAAGTATTTCTTTAAAGGTAATGGATTCTTTTTAATAACTTCATCTAATATATCATCATCACTCATACCTCTTAAATAAATATTTTCTAAATAATACTCTTTTAATTTAATAAACCTTTGTACATTTTCATCTTGCATTAACTCTTTAAGTTCTTCTTCACATATATCTAAAGTATCTCTTTTAGCTAACTCCAAATTATATTCTTCTAATATATTACCACTCATGTAATCACCAATTAAATTATATCATTTATCCAAGTGCTACATCAAGAATCATCATAAGAACAAAACCGATAGAAACCCCAATTACTCCAATATTTGAATGCTTACCATTTTGTGATGATGGTATTAATTCTTCTACTACAACATATATCATTGCTCCTGCTGCAAAAGAAAGTAAATAAGGAAGTATTGGTACTACTAAATTAGTAAGAAAGATTGTAATAAGTCCAAATATAGGTTCAACTATTCCCGATAAAACACCAAGTACAAAAGCTTTACTTTTAGACTTACCTTCTACTTTTAAAGGCATAGATACGATTGCTCCTTCTGGAAAATTCTGTATCGCAATACCAATTGCTAAAGCCAAAGCACCCATCATTGTAATTCCACTGTTACCAACCATTGCACCAGCTAATGTAACACCAACTGCCATTCCTTCTGGAATATTATGAAGAGTAACCGCAAGAACCATCATTGTAGTATTTTTAATTTTTGCTTTAATACCTTCAGATTCACGACTATGAAGATGCAAATGTGGAATAACACTATCAAGTATTAATAGAAAGAAAATACCAAGTAAAAATCCCACACTTGCTGGTAACCAAGAAAGCTTACTATCACTTGCCATATCCAAACTAGGAATCAATAATGACCAAATAGAAGCTGCTATCATAACACCAGATGCAAATCCAAGTAATAATTTTTCTAATTTCTCATTTAACTTATCCTTCATTAAGAAAACCATGCAACTACCTAAAGTAGTTCCAATAAATGGTATTAATAATCCAAGTGCAACCATATTATCACCTACTCATTTGCTTTTAAACTAGATACCATATCTATATTTCTAATTTTATGAGCTAAAAATCTTGATACTAAATATGATACCAATATTGTTCCAACCGCCCCAATAATATAAGTTCTAATTGTAATATAAGCTCCAAAATCATAATGCTCTTCAATTGCTGTTTTAAATAACCAATCAGTTAAATAATAACCAAGTGGACAACCTAATAGTATTGATATAATCGCAATCCAATTATTTTGTTTAATAAATATTCTTTCTATTTGTCTATCCTTAAAACCTAATACTTTTAAAGTAGCAAATTGATAATTTTTCTCAGTATAAGAAAGAATTCCTAAATTATAAATAATGACTACTCCAAGTAATATTGCAACGCTAATAATAAGCACAAGCATAGTCTTCATCATAGATAACATATTTTCCATACCATCAGCTAAAGCATTTATATCTTGAATACTTTCAACTCCACTAATATCTTTTACTTTACTTAAATCCTTATTAGTATAAATACTATCAGGAGTATATTTAATACCTAAACTCTCTAAATAATTTCTAGTCATAGTAACATTCTGATTTTGCGGATCTTTATTAAATCCAATTATCTTAGACTCATAATATTTACTATCTCCATATATATGCCATCTAACTTTATCACCTATCTTATAATCCTTTAACTCAGCTAATTTATGAGTAATATAAACACCCTCATCAGTATCTATCTTAATAAAGTTATCATCCTTATCAATAAACCTAACATAATTATTAGAATCATCTACAAATATATTATTAGCTTCCTTTTCACCATCTTTTTCTATCTCTATTCCTAAAGATAAAGAAGTATTATTACCATATTTATCATATAATTCATTAAGTTTATCATCACTAATATTTTCTTTTAATACTAATTTATAATCAAAATTAAATAAATCACTAAATTGTAATTTAATAAATCTATTCATAGTATCTAACATACCAAAAGAACAAACTATTAACATACAGCACCCTACTACACCAGCAATTCCCATAATAGTACGCATCTTATTTCTCAACATATCACGTATATTCCATTTACTAGAAAAACTAAGATTTTTAAATATACCACGTGTAGTAATAAAAGAAGTATTTTTAGCACTAGGCATCTCATTACGTAATGCTTCAGCTGGCTTTTCTTTTAATATCTTCCTACAAGTAAAATAACTAATCAATGTTGCAATTAAAACTACTATTCCTGCTACTAAATAGTTTTGAATTCCAAAATAAGGTTTACCATTAGGTATTTCAAAAAATGACATTTCAAGTCCAATAAACATTTTACCTATAATAAAATATCCAAGTATTAATCCAAATATTGCTCCAAATAGGGAAATATAAAAACCATATCCCATATAATGTAACAATACTCTACTATCTTTAAAACCAAGAGCCTTTAAAGTACCAATTTGTAATCTTTGTTTTTTAACAACTCTAGTCATAGTAGTAATAACAGATAATAGTGCGATAAATAAGAATAATCCAGAGAATACTCCAACATAAGTTTTTCCCTCATCTATTTCTCCTTGATATTGTACATAACTATTACTATTTTTAATATCTATTACAGCCTTAGCACTTTCTACTTCGTCTTCAATCTTATCTTTGACTAAATTCTTATTACTCTTTTTATCAACATCTACCATTACATAATTATAAATCAAATGATCTTTATAATTAAAATTAGGCATCATCATATCAAATATATCTTCTGAAACTCCAGCTTCCTTTATTGCCTTATTCTTAATAAAACTCTCTGGTATTTCATTACTAGATACATAAGCAAATCCAAACTCTTTTCTATCTGGATATAATTCAGATTCATCTCTTACATCATATAAATGATCTGGAACATTAATTAAAGCCCTAACTTTTTCATGTAATTCCATATCTTCATATTTAACTAATATTTCATCCCCTACTTTTATATTATTCTCTTTAGCATAAAACTCATCTAACCAAACGCCATCCAAGTCATATGAAAACTCTTCTCCATCAACAATATAAAAAGAAGATATATTATTAGACTCAATAAAATTAAGTAATAAAGTCTTATCTTTATCAGTTAATGCCGTAATACTAAGTTTTCTTTCTGCATCCTTAACATGATCAATCTCTTTAATCTTATCTAAATCTTCTTTAGTAAAATTAGCCCCCATGACATTTAAATCTTGTAAGTTATTTTCACTATAAAAAGTATCTGCCGTAGTCTTCATACCATCCATATATGATTCTATTCCAGAATATGCCATAACACCAATTAATACCATTAAAAAGATTGTTATAAACTGTGAGACATTACTTTTAATATCTCTAATCATTTTACGAAATAACATATTACCAAACAACCTCATCAATTTCTTTTGGATGTTTATTTATAGTATTAGATTCAATCTTACCATTCTTAAGTCTAATAACTCTATCAGCAATCTCAGCTATTTGTGCATTATGTGTAACAATAATTACAGTATTTTCCCCATTATTCGCATCACATTGCTTCTTTAATAATTTTAATACTTCTACGCCTGTTTTAGAATCAAGTGCTCCAGTTGGTTCATCACATAATAAAATCTTAGGATTTTTAGCAATAGCTCTAGCAATACTAACTCTTTGTTGTTCTCCACCACTTAATTGGTTAGGGAACTTATCTGCATGCTTACTAAGTCCTACTCCTTTTAATATTTCCATTGTACCTTTAGGTTTCTTAACAATATCTTTAACAATATCAACATTTTCTCTAACAGTAAGTGTAGGTAAAATATTATAAAATTGAAAAATAAATCCAACATTTTCTGCTCTATAAGAAGCTAATTCATTTTTATCATAATTTTCAATATTTTCACCATCAATTACTACATTACCTGAAGTAACATCATCCATTCCCCCAAGTATATTAAGTAAAGTGGATTTCCCAGCACCACTAGGTCCAAGTATAACAACAAACTCACCCTTAGGTATTTCAAAACTAACACCATCAAGTGCATTAAACTCTATTTCTCCTACTTTATATGTCTTTTTAACATTACTTAATTTAATAAAATCTTTCACATCAACACCTCCTAATATGAAATGTATTTCATATTTATTATATTACTCGTAATTAATTCAAGTCAATAAAATATGAAAAATATTTCACATTAACAATTAATATGCTATAATATCTATCAAGGAAGTGGTTTTATGGAAGAAATAAGAGAACCAAAACAAAAAAGAGCAATTCAAAAAAAAGAAGCCATAATAGAAGCAGGTTTCAATCTTATATGTAAAAATGGATATTATAATACTAATACTGCTGAAATTGCCAAAACGGCTAATGTATCAACTGGTATCATATATCAATATTTTAAAGATAAACATGATATCTTAATGGAAGCATTAGAAGTATATGGAGATGATATTTTCTTCCCTATTATTAAGTTAAAGAAAGAAGATTTTCAATCACATAACTTTGATAAAGCTATGAAAGAAATGTTAAATAAATATATTAACAATCATAAACTATCTAAAACAGCACATGAAGAATTAACTGCCATGACACATTCAGATCAAGAAGTTGCTAATTACTTTTACAAAAAAGAATTAGCTATGACTAATTCTATTAAACAACAATTATTAGATAATAATTTTCAAGATAATAATCTAAATGAAAAAGTACATATAATGTTAGGTCTAATCGACAATTTATGCCATGAAATAATTTATCATAAACATACTAATATGAATTATGAAATAATGACTAACTTAGTACTTAAAAATATAAGATTTCTATTTAAAAATGACTTACCTCAGTAAGTCATTATTTTTTACTTATTTTCTTCAGAAGGCTTAATAATATTATTTAAATGTATTAATGAAGCATCATCATTAGGAATAACTGCTACAAAATACCAAAAAGCCATATCATCAGTACCTATACCACCTTCAGGAAATTGTTCTTCTATATCAAATACTAATTCACCATCTACTATTTTAGCACTCTTAAAATCCATATAAATACTACCAGAACCTACAGACTTCATTTTAATAAAAACCGTATTTTCACTAAAACTAATATCATCTAACTTAATACTATTATTAAACTTCTTATTAAATAATTCTAATTCCTTTTGAGAATCAATTATATATCCCTCTTCATTATATTGTTCCTTTTCAAAATATTGTGAAGTCTTAGTCTTAAAAATAGTATAATTCTTATCTGTAGAAAATTTTAACTTAGAAAAATAATTCTCTATTATTTCTTCTACTTCTCTATAATTTTTAGGATATTTCATATATCCATGAGCAGTAATATTCTTACCATCTAAAGTAGTTAATTTAAAACTGAAAGAACTACCATCTAATACGCCATCATCTGATTTATTAAAACCATCCCAACTTGAAATATTATATTTATTCAAATCATTAACTAACTTATTAACATCACTACTAGAAATAGATACATCATAACTTGTACTTTTACCATATAAATCATTACTTAAAGTAGCAACACAATTTTTAGAGCACTTTATAGTATAAGTATTACCACCACCCCATCCATCAAATGTACTTAATCTCAAATATTTAATATTACTAATGCTTTCATTTTTAGTAAAAAAAAGTAAAGCAATTACTGTTACAACTATTAAAATTAATATTAAAAATATTATTGCTATAGTATTTTTTTTCATATTACCACCTACTACTATTATAGCAATATTCATGTTATAATAACAATAGTAGAAATCATCTTAAAGAGGTGTTCAAATGAAATATTATTTAATATTAAGTTGTAGTAGCGAATTAGGTAATTGCTGTAATGATCAAGGAATTGCAATAGTACTAGATACTCTAAGACGTATAGCTGAAATAGTTCAAATAGTAGTACCAATAATCTTAATTCTCGCAGCTGCAATAGAATTTTCAAAATTAGTAATGAATCCAGATGATAAAAAAGGATTAAGTAGAATAAAAAACATGGGTATAGCAGCTGTAGTAGTATTCTTTATTCCAATGCTTGCTAATGTCATTTTAAATATGATGCCTCAATCATTTAGTGTCTCAGCATGTTGGAATCAAGCAAAAACTATGGCTGAATCATCTAGAAGTCAAACTTTTAAATACATCTCCCCTTATAAAAATAAAAAATCAACATCTATAATTTCTAATCCAGGTGATTATGAAAAAGGAGATGAGAAAAAAACTGATAATGGCACAGGAGGTTCTTTAGCACCAGGTGATGCTCAAGGAATTTTAGAAGGAGCAGCTAAAGTACATGCTATGTATGAACAAAATGGTTGGTTTTATTATTCAAATTTAAATCAATTAAGATGGAATGATGTAAAATACTCCACCAATAACCCATCAAAAGCAACATGTTGTGCAACCTTTGTAGGATCAGCCTTCCTAGTAGGAAATGTCTTCCCCGAAAATGTAATAAATAAATATAATTATAATTCTCAATATGGTATTTCAGAATTATGCGAAGCTCAAGGATGGACTAAAATAACAAGCTATAGTCAACTAGCTGCAGGCGATATAGTAATTATGAGTGGCCCAGAAGGTGGAAGTGCACCAGGACACGTCCAAATATATGCTGGAAATGGTACATGGTATAATGCTGGAAGTACAAATGCTATTCAAAGAAAAAATCCATATGCAAGTGATGCTAGTGCAAGATTCTTATGGGCATGGCGAAAACCTGCCTAAAATGAGGTGAAAAAATGAATAAATATAAAAAGAATTTACCAAAATTTATCATTATCGTAATACTAGCACTAGCCTTTCTAATATACTATGGACTATCAAATAAATTAACAGATAATTATAATTATTTAAAAGAAGATAAATCAAAATATTTAGTATATACAAAAACAAAATCAATTGCTGACAGTTATTATCAATATATACCATATGTCAATCTAAAAGGAGAACTTGGTACTCTAATAAATAATGATATAGAAACATATCTAACTAATTTTAAAAAGAATAATATTTGCATAACATATGAATCAGACTTAAATGGTAAAATATTATCATTAGTAATAAAAATAGAAGATCATAGTTATGTAGAATCAGCATCTATTACCTATTTTAAATCTTATAATATAAATCTAGGAACTAAAGAAGTAATAGATAATGACACAATACTTAATTATTTTGAAATAACAAATGAAGAAGTACAAACAAAACTAAATGAAAAAATAGAAGAACAATATAATTACTTAAAAAGCAATAATTTAATAGCAACTAATTGTAATTATAGTTGCTTCATAAAAAGTAGTGAATTAAATAATAACTTAGATGATGCTCAATTTTTTATAAGAGATGGTCAATTAATAGTATTTAAACCATATACTTATATATCTACATCATCTGATGAAAATACACTATTTGATTTCCAAATAACTGAATAAAGAAGGTGAACATATGAATGAAGTTATGACTATACGTGAGGGATTAATAGATTATTTAAACATATTATCTGGAACTGTAAGTAACTTCTTATTAAATAACAATGTAAATGATCAACATTTTACAAACATAGTTGATTTAATAAAAGAAATTAAAGATAAATCTTCTAAAATAACAACAATAGATCAGTCTGAAGAGTTAAAAAAAGCTATTAATCACTTAGAAACACAAATTGAAGAATATATATTTGAATTTAGAAAAACACAATTACCTAGTCGAGCTATAGAATTAGTAGAAAATGGATATAGTATAGAAGATGTTATTAGATTAACAACAGTATCGAATGCTGACTTAGAAGCAATAGCAGATAATATATTTAATTCAATATCGAGTGATTGTAAACCAGACCAATCACCTGTCTGTATATACTTAGGAGGACAACCAGGTTGTGGAAAGAGCACTAGATCAATTAATTTAAAAAAGAGAGGCTTTCAAAATGGCTTTGTTGAAATAGGAATTGATAATTACCGCACATATCACCCAAACTATCTAGAAATTGAAAAAACAATCAAAGAACATTGGAAAGGAAAAACTCCCACTCCTAACTCTTCACCAGGAAACGATATAGCTAATTTCACACATGATTTTGCTGGAAAAATAACTGATTTATTAGAAAAAAAAGCAGCAGAACATAATTATAATATATTATTCGAATGGGGTATGAGAACTCCTAATGATCCACTAAGAGTAATGAAAGAATTAAAAGAAAAAGGATACTATAATATAGTTGACTTCATCGCTGTTCACAAAGATATTTCTTGGGCTGCATGCAAACTAAGAGCTGATGTCATGAACAGTCAAAATCATATTGTTAGAAGAGTACCATTTAATTTTCACAAACTATGTATAGATACACTACCATCAAGTTGTGAAACTATATATCAAGAAGGATACATTAATAATAAATATATAGATAAATTCTTTATAAGTACTAGAAACAACTTTATAATTTGGGATCAAAATAGCAAAGAAAGTCCCAAGAAAACATATGAAGAATATCTACATGATCCAAAGCTATCTTTGCATGTAACAAACAATAAAAATCAAGCTATTATTTCATATGAAATAGAATCAAGAGGACTTCATGAAAAAGAAATAGATTCTATGTTAGAAATAGAACAAGAAAAAACAACTAATACAAACATAAAATAAAAGGAATATTAATATTCCTTTTATTATTTTCTATTTATATACTAAAAAAAGA
>CAMOYT010000046.1 GCA_946630315.1 uncultured Bacillota bacterium
AACTTTCTGATAATGTTATTTCTCAATGTACTAATTTCTTAATATTTAAGATTAACCACCCAGCTGATGTTGAATATATGAGAAAAATGATTCCTAATATTACTGATGAGATTGTTGAAAAGCAAAAATCATTACAAGCTGGTACATGTTTAGGATTTGGTTTAGGATTTAAAATTCCATTAATTGTTAAAATGGAAATGCCTAATCCATCACCATTATCTAGTAACTGTGATGTTGTTCGTATTTGGAATGGAGGTTCAAATACTGCTCAAGCAAGTAGCAGTATGTCTATCTCAACACCAATGACTAATCCAGTTCAAACACCTACTCCAGCTCCTAGAGTTGAAGCACCTGCACCTAAGATGATGGAAGAGGCACCTAGAGAAGAAATAAAACAAGCTGGTACTACAAATACTTTTGTAATTCCTGATCAATTTGTTCCTAAGAAAGAGGAATCTTTACCAGCACTTGATAGTGGATTACCTTCACTTGGTAATTCAATGCCAACTGGTGGGGAATTACCTGATTTAAATTTAGGAATTCCTGAGATTAAACCAGCTATGGATAAGCCTAACTTAGTTAATGTTGTTGATGATCCTAATAATGCTGGTAGTACTCCACAATTAAATAGTAATCCTAGTCTTCCTAGTTTAGGAAAACCTGAGACTCCATCATTTGTTAGTGATGTACCTCCAAGTACAAGCAACAAATTTATGCCAAATCTTGATTTGGATAATATGGATGATAATGAAGGATTACCTGATTTTAGTTAATAAATAGTGCTTTTGCACTATTTTTTTGTTATAATAATTGATAGGTGATGGAGATGTTTGAAAGTTTAGGTGATAGACTACAAAATGCTATCCATAAAATAAAAGGTTATGGAAAAATAACAGAAGATAATATTTCTGATATGATGAGAGAAATACGTCTTGCTTTATTAGAAGCAGATGTTAACTATAAAGTTGTTAAAGAGTTCACTAATAATGTTAAAGAGAAAGCTCTAGGAGAAGAAGTTAAGTCTAGTATTAATCCTGGTGATTTATTTGTAAAAATAGTTAAAGATGAACTTACTGATTTATTAGGTGGTGAAAGTGAGCCTTTAAATTTAAAAGGTAATCCAGCTACTTTAATGTTAGTTGGTTTACAAGGTTCAGGTAAAACTACTACTATTGCTAAACTTGGTTTATTCTTAAGAAAAAAGCATGCAAAGAAACCTTTTTTAGTAGCATGCGATGTATATAGACCAGCAGCAATAGATCAATTAAAACAACTTGGTAAACAATTAAATATTGAAGTATATGAAGAAGGAAAGAAAGATCCTGTAGAGATAGCTAATAATGCTATTAATTATGCTAAAGAAAATAAATTTGATTATGTTCTTATAGATACAGCAGGTAGACTTCATATAGATGAAGTATTAATGGATGAATTAGATAATATTAGAAATAGTATTAATCCTCAAGAAATATTATTAGTAATTGATTCTATGATGGGGCAAGATGCTATTAATGTTATAACTGGTTTTAATGATAAGTTACCACTTACTGGTGTTGTTCTTACTAAATTAGATGGAGATACTAGAGGTGGAGTTGCTTTATCTGTTAGACATCTTACAAATGTTCCAATTAAATTTATTGGTACTAGTGAAAAGATGGATGGACTTGATTCTTTTGATCCAGAGAGAATGGCTGGTAGAATCTTAGGAATGGGAGATATTATTTCTCTTGTTGAAAAGGCAACTGAAGAGATTGATGAGAAAGAAGCAGAAAAGACTGCTAAGAGAATGCAACAAGGTAAGTTTGATTTAGAAGATTTCTTATCAACTATGAAACAAATGAAGAAACTAGGTCCTTTAGAGAATTTGATAAAGATGATTCCAGGTGCTAAGAAGATGGGATTAACTGATGTTAAGATTGATCCTAAACAAATGGCACATATTGAAGCTATAGTTTTATCAATGACGCCAAAAGAGAGAAGAAATCCTGATATTATTAAAGCAAGTAGAAAGACTAGAATTGCTAAAGGTAGTGGGACTTCTGTACAAGAAGTAAATAAGTTACTTCAACAATTTGATCAAATGAAAAAAATGATGAAGCAATTTAATAATGGAAATATGAAATTACCATTTTAGGAGGATTGGATATGTATATTAAAGATTTAAGTAATAATGTTAAAGATGAGCGATGTAGTGTTTTAGAAAGAATATTTGATACAGTTGGTAATAACTGTATGAGTGGTTATTTGGAGTATGGAATTCATGATATGAGTTATGATGAGTTTAATCACTTATGTTTTGATTCTTATAATTTAACAGGGGATTTGGAGACATTATCACATGGTACTATTATGGATGATAATAGTTTAGTTATTAGACAAGTACAAAATAATAATAAAGATAAAAAATATTTTCAAATATTTGGTGTATCTAGTGATGGGAAAAAATATACATATTTAGATTTTGAATCAGAAGAAGCTATGATGGAAGCTGATATGAAAATTAGAAGAGGTAATGCTAATCTTTGTTTAGGGGATATTACTGATACTTTAAGAGAAATTGGTGTCGATTTTGATACTATTGGTCAAGTAAGAGTAAATGTAGATTTTCCAGGTTTAGAATTAACTGAAATGATGGAAGATAGTGAAAAAAAAGAAGAGGAGACAAATAGTTTTGTAATGTATTAAGAGCTTGTCTCTTTTTTTTATTTGTAGTATATTTATAATAGGTGAGAGTGTGAAGAAGAGGAAAAGACAACTTACTAATAAACGAAAGCGTTTTCTTATAGCCAATGCTTTTTTAGTGTTGTTCTTTTTCATAGGTATCGGTTATTCTGTTCTTAGTACTAATTTGAAAATAGTTGGTGATGTTACTGTTAAAGCTCCAACACTATATAATGTTTTAAAGAAAGAAGCAGTAAATGGTGGCCTAGCTAAGGAGTATACCGGAGCACATCAAGATTCTATTGATGCTTCTAAATCAACAGAGAAAATATATCATTGGTATGCAACTAATGATACTGAAGGAAATCAGATATTAAATAAGAATAATGTTATTTTTGCTGATAAGTGTTGGCAAATGATAAGAACTACTGATACTGGTGGAGTTAAAATGCTTTATAATGGTGAAGCTGTTGATAATAAATGTTTAGATAATAGAGATTCTCATGTTGGTTATTTAGAGACTGAAGATGATACTTTTTTAGATAGCTATTATTATTCTACTGATTATATTTATGATAGTGCAAATGGTGTATTCAAATTATCTGGAGATTTAAGTCAATCAGTACTTAATGAAGATACTGCTTCTAATTTAATAGGTAAGTATACTTGTAAGAGTGTATCTGCAGATGACACTTGTTCAAATTTATATTTGATTACAGATTATTTGAATGGTAATGATGCAGTTACTACTATAATGAGTTCTGAAGCTTCATATGATTCTATTGGAAATGCTGGATTTAATCATGAATATGATTCATTATCTTCAGTAGGTTATATGTATAATGAAAGTATTAATAAAGTTGAAAAGTCTATGATTACTAGTCTTAGTACTAATATATCAAGTAGTTCTTTTAAGTCTACATATTATTATGCTGACAGTTATCAATTAGTTAATGGTTGGTATACGCTTGTTGATCCATATTTAGTAACAGAAGATGATTATGCTAATATGGCTGGAAAATATACTTTAGGTAAGACTAGTGCTACTGGAGGATCAACAACTCTTCAATATATTACAGAAGTAAATAATTCTTCTTACTATTATTTGAAACTTACTACTCCTCAGGTTGAAAGTGATGTAGTTCAACATTATACTTTTGGTACAAATTATGTAAAAAATGGTGATATGTATGAATTGGAAAATCCAATTACAGTTAGTTCGAATAATTGGATTGCTATGAAAGATAGTGTTGGCAATTATTTCTGCCTTGGAGAAGATTCTTCATGTGAAAGACTATTCTATGCTCATACTAAAGCTAATAGTAGGATACAGTATAATATTGTTGGAGAAGAAGATTATTTATATGGAAATACTGTTTATTATAATGGAAGTAATTATGAATTAAGAAATACTATTCACTTTTATGATTGGAATAATCATTATACTGAATTATCTTCGCATCATTATACTTGTTTTAATACATCTGGAGTGTGTGATAAAGTCTATTATGTTTTTTATGCTGCTAATGCTGTTGCTGATTATGTTCCACTTTCTAATGGTGATGATTTAGATGATTATTTAGATAAGATGCTTTGGAATCAAAACATAAATAAAAATGATTCATTAATGAAAGTAGCAATTGAATCATGGTTTAAAAAATATATGGATAATTATTCTAATTATTTAGAAGATGTTATTTATTGTAATAATAGAAGTGTTAATAATTATAGTTATTGGAATCCTGATAGTGGGCCTATAAGAAATGTTGGCTTAATGTTTTTAGAATATATTAATAAGGATTCTTTTGCTTGTCCAAGAGCTACTGATTCATTTAGTATAAGTAATGAAAATGCTAAATTAAAATATCCGGTTGGTTTACCAACAATTTCAGAAATGTATGCTTTAAATAATAATAAGGCAAGGACATCATCTGATATGTATTGGTTAATGTCTCCATATAAATATAGTGATCTTTTTGCTATTGGTGGTAAAATGTCAGGTTCTGGGGCAGTTTCTAATGATAATATGTATATAAAAAGTAGTGGTATTAGTATTAGACCTATGATTTCTTTACGACCAGGGGTTGTGCATTCTTCAGGTGATGGTTCTAAGGATAATCCCTATATTGTAAGTACTGATTAAGTGTTAATTGTTAACACTTTTTCTTTGTAAAAATACATGTAAATTTATTGTGTCTAGTTTTGTCTATTTTGTTGCATTACAAATTATTTACATTTATTATTAAGGTAGGGAGTGTGATATTATGATATATCCATCTATCGATAAGCTACTTAATATAGTTGATTCTAAATATGAACTTGTTCATATAGCAGCTAGAAGAAGTAAACAAATTGCTAAAGAAGGATATTTACAAATGCCTGATACCGAGTACAAAAGTAAAAAGAATATTGGAAGGGCTCTTGAGGAAGTCTGCGAAGGCTTAATCGAGATAAAGAAAGAAGATAAGTAATCTTCTTTTTTTATGTTATAATTTAATTGGGTGATAGTGTTGAAGATTATTAAATATAAAAAAACAACTAAGGGTAGATATAAAGTACTTTTAGATGATAATAGAGAATTATTATTATATGAAGACGTTATTTTAAAATATGACTTACTTATTAAGAAAGAATTAAGTGAAGATGAGATATTTGAAGCTGAAAAATATAATCAAGAATGTGATGTATATTATGTTGGACTTAATTCTATTAATAGTAGATTTAAGAGTGTATTAGAACTTAGACAGTTTTTAAAGAAAAAAGAGTATCCTGATGAATTAATAAATAAAGCTATTGATAAATTGTTAAAACAAGGATATTTAAATGATAGAAGTTTTTGTAAGAGTTATATTAATAATCAAATTATTACTACTACTAAAGGTCCATATAAGATTAGAAGAGAACTTAGAGATAAAGGTATAGATGATAATATTATTGAGGATGAGATAGTAGTATTTGATTTAGATTTAGAAGAAGAGAAGATTACTAAGTTAGCTAATAGAATGATTAAGTCTAATAGGACTAGAGGAGGATCTGTACTTAGAAAGAAGATTACTACTGATCTTACTAATATGGGATATAGTACAGATGTTATTTATAAAGTACTAAGTACTTTAGATTTTAGTAATGATAAAGATATGATAAAACGTGAATATGATAAGTTATATAAAAGACTTAGTCGTAAATATAGAGATAAAGAATTAGAATATAAAATAAAAGAGGCTTTATATAAAAAAGGATTGTATTATGAAGATTAGAGAGTTTATTAAGAATAATAAGTTAGCTATATGTTTTGTTTTATTTATTATTGCGATTACATTTTTTATTAGTACTTTTGCTTTTAGAGATAGTGATTATTTTTGGCATATTAAAGCAGGAGAGTATATGTTTAAAAATGGAGTGCTTACACATGATGTTTTTTCTTGGAGTGTTAATGGTAAGTATTGGATGAGTCATGAATGGTTATTTGAAATTATTATTTATGGATTTAAATGTATATTTGGTAATTTACATATATTAATATATTCTTTTATTTGTATTTTATCTTTATTGTTAATTATTTTTTTTAGTAATAAAAAAGATTTCTTAAAGAATCCTTTATTTGGTATTATATGGGGAGTTTTATCTATAGTTTTAGTATATTATGTACAAGGAAGGCCCCAATTGCTTAGTTATATTTTACTTTGCTTAGTTATATGGTTTTGTATGGATTTATATAAGAATAAGGATTCTAAAAAGATTTATTTTATTCCATTAATAAGTATATTATGGGCTAATATTCATGGTGGTAGTAGTAATCTTTCATATTTATTTTGTTTTATATTTTTGATAGTTGGATTATTTCAATTTGATATTGGTAAAATTAAGAGTAATAGAATAAGTAAGAAACAATTAAGAAAGTTTTTTATAGTAGGTATAATATCTTTATTATGTATTAGTATTAATATACATGGTTTTAAAATGATTATTTATCCATATCTTAATATGGCTGATAGTTTAATGATTAGTACTATTAGTGAGTGGAGGCCTACTTCTTTATCTGATATTAATCATTATCATTATTTGTTCTTTCTTGTGATCATATTATTTGTATTTTTACTTAGTAAGAAAAAGATTAATTTAATTGATTTAGTATTATTTGGTATATGTGTTTTCTTGGGATTAAAGAGTATTCGTTTTTGGAGTTATACATATATTATTATGAGTTATGTTATCTTTAATTATATAGAGAGAAGAAGAGAAGATCCTGGGACTAAAACTATTATGATTATTTTATCTTGCTTATTAATAGGTGCTTTTATTACTAGAATGGATGGAATGATGAAGAGATTGAATGATTATAGTTTAAGTAATAAATTAGTAGATACTATTAAAGCGGAGAAGCCTAAGAGATTATTTAATATGTATGATTATGGTGGAGAATTAGTCTATAATGATATAAAGGTTTTTATTGATGGTAGAGCAGATTTATATTCTAAATATAATTATAAAGACTATATAGATATATCACAGACTAATGTTGGATTTATTGATAAGTTTAATAAATATGACTTTGACTATTGCTTAGTTAGTAAGAAGTATGCTATTAATACTTATTTAGCTTCTAGGGAAGATTATGAAGTGATTTATAAAGATAGTAATAAATTATTGTACAAAAAAAGAGCTTAATGCTCTTTTTATTTTGTTGTAGATGTGTTTGTTGTATTAGATGTTTTAGCTTTTTCAATTAAATCATCCATGTAATCATTATAAGCTTTCTTTAAAGCTGAATCATTGAATGTTAATTTATTAGCTGTTCTCCATTCTTTTAATGCAGTATAGTATAATGATGGATCAGCTGATAATCTTTCTTCTCTTATTTTTTGTTTTATTTCATCTTTTGCATCATCTAATTTTTCTTTTTCTTTTTCACCAGTTTTTAATATTATATGGTAACCATATTGAGTTTTTACTGGAGTTTTTGTATACTCTTTTACTTTTAAATTTTTAGTTGCTTCTGAGAATTCTTGTACCATATCATTATATGAGAAATATCCTAAGTCTCCACCGTTTGCTTTAGTAGCATCATCATCGGAATATTTTTTTGCTAAAGTGGCAAAGTCTTTTCCATTTTTTAGTTGCTTGATAATCTTTTTAGCTTTTGCTAAAGCTTGTTCATCAGCTTCAGCTTTTTCATCACTATCAGCATTATCGCTTACATTAGGTGAAATTAAGATGTGACTTGCTTTCATTTGAGCAGTAATATTCTCATCATAATATTTTTGAATTTCATCATCAGTAATTTGACTTTCGATGTAGTCGTTTACTGCTTGGTTTCTTTTATATTCTAATGTTAGTGATTCTCTTAATGCATCTTCTGAATTTACTCCAAAATATACTTGTAAGATTTGATTGAAAGTATTTTCATCACTACCATAAGTAGTTTTTAATTGATTAATTTGATCATCTACTGCTTTCTTTTCAGCATCATCTGTTTTATATTTCTTTTCTAATATAGGTTGATCCAACATATTAATTAGAACTGAAATATTATCAGTTTTTATTTTTTCATAAAACTCAGTAGCAGTGATTTTGTTTCCTTTTACTGATACACTTACTTTGCTTCCATCTTTGACTTCTATCTTTTTACCGCATCCAGTTGCGATTAAAGATAGGGAAGCTATAATTCCTAATACAACTAGTACTTTTTTCTTTTTCATAATTACCTCCTGGAAAATATGATAACAAAAAGGAATAAAAAAAACAACTTACTAGTTGTTTATTTTATTAAATATTTCATCTAAATCAGATAATTTATCTTTATTAGAGATTAGTTTTACTTCATCATCTTTATATCTTGGAATTAGATGTAAGTGGAAATGATGAATATCTTGACCTAATTCATTGTTTTCACAGATTGTTAGTCCTTCACAATTTAATTTTTCTTTTAAATCATTATATAATTCTTTTATTTTAGTAAAAGAGTAAGCTATTAAATCAATATCTATATCTTTAATATCTACTACATGTTCTTTTGGTAGTACTAGCAGGTGTCCATTTGTGATTGGATCGATATTCATTATTATTTTAATTTTATCATCTTCATAGTAAGTTCTTGATGGTAATTCTCCATTTATTATTTTACAAAAAATACAATCGTTCATATATATCCTCCTTAATTTAAATAACGATATGAGATTCTATTGTTGGTAATAGTATCATCATTTTTATTTTTTAATATATTATCTATTACATTTATAAATTCTTTTTTATTTGCTGTTTCTGTTGTTATATTATCTATTTTAATAGACTTAGTTATATCTTTTTTATTAGTAATTGTTAAAGAAAAGTTATTTGGAGTAACATTTTCTTTTTCTAAGTCATTGATATAATTAATTATCTCTTTGGAAATTGTTTCTTTATTCCAATTATCTATCATGATATTGTCTTCTATGATATAGCATCTTAATTCTGATAAGTTTTCTTCTTTTAATAGTCTTTCTTGTACCATAGTAGTAAAGTTTGGATAAGTATTACTCATTTTTACTTTGTAATCTTTATCTGTTTTTTGTTTTATTTCATCTTCTATTACTTTTACTAAATGGTTCATTAATGGTTTTGCTTCTACATAGTCTTTTTTATATGTATCGGTAATTTGTTTGTTTTGATAATTTATGTAGAAATAATGATATTTATTATTTTTATCAGTTATTTTTGTATAAAATTTAGTGTTTTTATATGAGGTTTTACCAATATCTATGTTTCCTAATAGGTCTTGATAATTATCATATAAGTAGTTTGTTAGTTTTTTTTCTATTTTGGGAGCCATTATAATAGCAGCTTTTTCTGTTACTATGATGCTTCCAAAGGCTACGAATATAAAGAAGGCAAATATGCCCATGCCTAGTGTTAAACGTTTTTGTTTGTTCATATAATCACCTATACATATTGTATAGTAAAGATAAAGAATTGGCAAATTAAAATTATTTTATTAAAAATTGTTGTTTACTTAAATATTTTGTGATAAGATTAATTATGAATTATAGTAGAATATTGGGTGGTGTTAGTATGCAGAGACTACAAGGTAATGTTCAATATAAAGATCGTAAGGATATAGTTTGTTCTTACGGTGTAATGGATGATGGAACAAATTATTTCTTTATAGGAGAACCATTAAGTAATGGAAATATTATTGTTTCTACTGATTTAAAAGAAGCAATAGATCCAATGGAACCAGCAAGTCATATAGGTGTAATAGATCCTGATGGTAATGTTGTTATTCCATTAGAAAATAGAAAAATTAAAACATTGAGTGATGATGTTACAGATATTCTTGTAGTTGAAAGAGCTGTACCTGTTACTGAAAATGTAATAGATGCTAATAATAAGAAGAATGATCCTAGCGAAGCTACTACTATTGTATCCACTCAATCAGTTATAAAAGATAAAATTAATACTTTAATAGGACCAGAAGGTAGATTTGCATCTAATAATCCTTTTGGTGAAGCAAGTATTTATGATTTAAATGGTAATAATTTAGCTAATGATGCTTATTATAGTTATATAGCTTATGGAAATGGAAAAGTATATATGGCTACTAATGTAGAAAATGCTGAAATAAATGAATATTCAGTATTACCTCCAGAAGTACAAGCCAATGTTACACCAGAAGCTAATACTGAAGGAGCAATTGATGTTGCAGCTGTTGCTGATAATAGTGAAGCTATAGCTGAAGCTATTAATACTGAAATGGATAAAGCAGCAGAAGAAGTTGTTGCACCTGAGGATAATGCAATTGTTACTGATGGTGTAGCTGGAGAAACAGCTCCAGAAGTACCTACTGAAGAAGTAGTTGCTGAAAATACTCCAAGTGTGGATGTAACTAGTGCTGTTCCACCTGTTGTTGGAGAGGATCAAGTTGTTGAAACTGAAGGAATTGCACCTGCAGTAGAGGAGACAGCAGTTGCAGAAGAGGTGTCAGCTCCGGTTGAGGCTGAAGTTCCAAATGTTGAAATACCAGCAATTGAAGGAGAAACTACTGAAGAAGTAGTAGCAGATGTACCAACTGAGGTAGC
>CAMOYT010000047.1 GCA_946630315.1 uncultured Bacillota bacterium
GGAAAAAATATTACTTAAAATGATTATAAGTATAAAAATAATATGTTATTATAAGATAGAGGAGAATATATATGAAGACTAAAATAGTAGCAATAATACTTTTAATAATATCAATAGCTTTAATTGCATATGGCTTTATTATAGGTAATAATAAAGAAGTGAAAAACACTTCATCAGCCAATGAAACAGTAGAAAAAGAAGAAACTACGGAAGAAGAAACAACAGAAGAAGAAACAACTACTAAAGAAGCAGCTGATATGAAATTTGAAAGAATGAGTGATTCATTTGATGATTCAACTTTTGATGAAAAGAAAGTGATTGATTCTGAAGCAAAAGGTTACACGTATGAATTAATTGATACTAAGACAAGTAAAATAACAGGAGTAGGAGTAGATACTAGTAAAAATATTGGTATCATAAAAATAAATTGGGGTAAAAATGGCTATGATATTGGTAATGAGTATAATAGATTACAAACAGTAGAAATAGATGGTTTTAAAGGAAAAGTAAATTCTGGTTATCTAGGTGGTTTTGGTCAATCAATTGGCGGAGAAGTAGCTTTCTTCATAATGAAAGACAAAACATTAGAATATGCTAGATATAGTAAAATGTTATTAGCCGTAAAAGCAGAAGATGGTACTGTTGCATCAGATGGAGTAGTAGATGGTATAACTGGTGTAGTAGCAATTAGACAAGCTAATTATCATGCTCCACAATCAACAGGAGCAGTAACAACTTTAGCAATCAAAGCAGATGGTACATTCTATGATTTATTATTCCATATAAAACAACAATAAAGAAGAGAGTAATCTCTTTTTTTATTTTATATATTTTATGATAAAATAAACATAAAGGAGGTATTATTATGTTTATCCCATTATTTAATAAAAGTAATTATTCATTACTTTCATCACTACTTAAAATAGATGATTTAATAAAATATGCTAAAGATAATAATATCTCTAGTATTGCTCTTACTGATACTAATATGTATGGAACAATGGAATTTATTAAAAAATGTAATAGTAATAATATAAAACCAATTATTGGATTAAATATTATTTTAGAAGATATAAATTATGTAGTTTTAGCAAAAAACTATAATGGTTATAAAGACTTATTAAAATTATCTACTATTATTAATACATCTAAATTAGAATTAAATGATATCAAAAAACATAATAATTTAATATGTCTAATTCCTTTTAAATATTTAAATAAATATGAAGAATATAAAAATATCTATCAAGAAATATATTTAGGTTATAGTAATAAACAAGAAGAAAAAGAAGCTTTAATAATTACTAAAAATATTATATTCTTAAGAGAAACACTATATCTAAATAAAAATAATCAAGATATATTACCATATCTATATAGAATAAGAGATGGAAAAACTATACTAGATAATATGGACTATGATATAGAAAATCATGAATTAAATATAAATAACTTATTAGATTTAACTGATAATCAAGGCCTAATTAATACTTTAAAAATAGCAGACTCTATAAATGTAGAATTTCCAGCTAAAGAATTATTATTACCAATTTATGATGTAAAAGAACCCGAAAAATACTTATTTGAATTATGTAAGAAAGGTTTATCTAAAAGATTAGGTGGAGAGATACCAAATAATTATAAAGAGAGATTAGCATATGAATTAAAAGTAATAAATGAAATGGGCTTTCCAAATTACTTCTTAGTAGTATATGACTTTATAAAATTTGCTAAAAAGAATAAGATTCTAGTAGGACCTGGAAGAGGTAGTGCTGCTGGAAGTTTAGTAGCATACTCCCTAGGAATAACAGATATTGATCCATTAGAATATGATTTATTATTTGAAAGATTCTTAAACCCAGAGAGAAAAACAATGCCAGATATTGATACAGATTTTCCAGATAATAGACGTGATGAAGTCATAAATTATGTAAGAGAAAAATATGGAGAAAAAAGAGTATCAGGAATAGTTACTTTTGGAACATTATCAGCTAAACAAGTAATAAGAGATGTATCTAGAGTATTAAATATACCTACTTATAAAGTAGATTCACTATCTAAATTTATACCAGCATTTACCAAAGATAAATTAAAAGACTTCTACAATAAAAATGCTTCATTTAAAGCCAGAATTGATTCAGATACTAATTTATCTAAGATGTTTGAAATAGCTAATATATTAGAAGGATTTCCAAGACATACATCATCTCATGCTGCTGGAATTATCATGTCTAAAATTGACTTAGATGAAGTAATACCATTAACTCAAGGAGATGATATGTACTTATCAAGTTATCCAATGGAATATCTTGAAGACTTAGGTCTATTAAAAATGGACTTTTTAGGTTTAAAAAATCTAACTATTATAGATAATATTTTAAATGATATAAAAGAAATAAATAATGAAGAAGTAGATTTTAATAAGATACCATTAGATGATAAAGAAGCTCTAAATATATTTAAAACAGCTAATACAACTGGAATATTCCAATTTGAGTCTTCTGGTATGAGAAATTTCTTAAGAAGACTACAACCTGATACATTTGAAGATGTCTTCTCAGCAATAGCACTATTCCGTCCAGGTGCTGCAGTAAATATAGATTCTTTTATTAGAAGAAGACATAAAGAAGAAAAAGTAACATATTTAGACCCATCACTAGAAAATATAACTAAAAATACTTATGGATTATTAATCTACCAAGAACAAATAATGCAAGTTGCAAATATCTATGCTGGATACACTTTAGGAGAAGCAGATATTCTAAGACGTGCAATGTCTAAGAAGAAATTAGATTTATTAAAAAACGAAGAAGAAAAATTTATTACTAAAAGTATGTCTTTAAATCATAGTAGAGAAGATGCTAAAAAAATATTTGATTTAATACTAAACTTTGCCGGTTATGGATTTAATAGATCACATTCAGTAGCATACTCAATAATTGCTTATAAAATGGCTTATCTAAAAGCCCATTATAAAACAATATTCTTTGCTAATTTACTAACTAATGTAATTGGAAGTGAAGCAAAAACAGAAGAATATATAAAAGAAGCAAAATCTAATAAAATAGAAGTAGAAAAACCAACTATTAATAATAGTGAATCAAGATATATAGTAAAAGATAATAAAATAATATATCCAATATCTAATATTAAAGGAATAGGAGTAGTAGTATCAAAAACAATAAATGATGCTAAAAAAGATGGAGAATTTACTGATATTTATGATTGCTTCTCTAGACTTTATATATCAGGTATTGGTAAAAAGACATTTGAAACTCTAATTATGGCTAATGTTTTTAAAGAATTTGAATATAATAGAGCAACCTTAATCTATAATTTAGATAGTTTATTTAACTATGCAGAACTAACTAAAGATATAGATCCATCTTTAGTAATGAAACCAGATATAGAATTTCAAAAAGAATATTCAAATACTTATTTATTAGAAAAAGAAAAAGAAGTATTTGGTTTCTATTTATCATCACATCCAATAACTTTTTATAGGAAAGATAATCCATATTGTATTTCTATTAATCAAATAGATAAATATTTCAATAAACAAGTAGATTGTCTATTATCAGTAGATAAAATAAAAGTAATAAATACTAAAAAAGGTGATAAGATGGCTTTCATAACTGGAAGTGATGAAACAGCAACTTGTGAATTTACTATCTTCCCAAAAGTATTTGAAAACTTTCAAGATTTAACAAGAGGAAAATTAATAAAAATAAGAGGAAAAGTAGAAAGAAGACTAAATCAAATACAAGTAATAGTAGAAAGAATAAAATATTTGGAGGAAAATAATGAAGACTAGAGAAAAAATATATTCAATTGCTGCTATATCTATTATGATAGACCAAATAGTAAAAATAATAATTAGAACAAAAATAAAACTAAATACAAGTATTCCACTAATTCCTAATATATTTAACTTAACATATGTAGAAAATAAAGGAGCAGCTTTTTCAATACTACAAAATACTCAAATATTCTTAATAATAATAGGTTTAGTATTCCTATATGTAATAGACTATTATATAAAAAAAGAAAAGAAATTTGATAAATTAAATATCATTGCACTAGGCTTAATAATAGGAGGAATAATTGGTAACTTAGTAGATAGAATATTACTTCATGCAGTAGTAGATTATCTAGACTTTACTCTAATTAATTTTCCAATATTTAATATTGCAGACTCATGTATAACTATAGGTGTAATATTATTTATAATAAGTATTATAAAAGAAGAAATAGATTCAAAAAAGAATAATAAAATACAAGTAGAAGAAGAAACAAAAAAAGAAAAGAAAGGGAAAAATAAAATACAAGAAGAAACTAAAAAAGAGAGAAAAGGAAAAAAGAAAAATGATAACATATCAAAAAAAAGAAAATAATTATTATTATAATTTAGAAGACTTAAATAATATAATTGATTATATAAAAAATAATAGTTTCTATAATCCCAATCAAATAAGTAGAGAATCAGTAGAACAATTACTAAATCTAATCAATAGTTTTTTAGATAATATAGAAACAAAAGAAGAAATAGTAGAAGCCCAAAGACATGAAACAGAAGAAGAAGCTAGAACTTATTTTGGAGAAGAATTTATAAAACAATTTGATGAATTATTAACAAGATTAGATAGAGAAGATACTGTAGTTGCTATTCATGGAACTACTGTAGATAATTGTCCTCAAATATTAGAAGAAGGATTAAAATATAAAGGTACAAATATCTATTCGACAGCTGTAATTCAACAAATGAATTATGGAACAGAAGATATGCATTATAGTGAATATGAAACTTTATTAAATTGGCCTCATAAACTATATAAAGGATTAGTTCTTGTCGCAATCCCTTATGAATGTACATATAAAGAAGGTTTATGGAATCACTACCAAGATGCTGACTTAAGTATGTATGGAATAGCTGATTATAAAATAAATCCAGATTTTATAGTAGGATATATTGATGTAGAAAATAAAAAAATAGTATTAAATCCAAAATATAGAAGAGAACATAACTATGAAGGATTAGAAAAAGATAGACAAATATATAGAGAAGATAAAGATCTGGATAATGATAAATATAGATCTGCTTGTATCGAATATAAAAAAGCTTTTGCTAATAGAGAAGAAAGAAGCTATTCATATCAAGCTTATGAACAAGAAGTAACATTAGAGAATCTTCCATATTTAATAGATGAATTAATAGGAACCTTTAATGGTATTAAATTAAATGATAAAAGAGTAATATCAGAAGAAAGATATAAAAAGTTATTAAATGAATTAAGTTTCATAAAAAATATTAAAAAAATATTACCAGAATTAAAAACAATAGAAGAACTAAAAAAAGCCGAAGAAGATAGTCCGTTTGGAAGTACTACATCTTCTTCAACTGATACAGATGATGTATTTGTTGGTGGAGATGAACTAGATGCTGACTGGATAGGTTTAGAAGATGAAGAAGGAACAAAATTCTATTAATAATTAAGATTATATGTTATAATACAAGTCGAATTGAGGTGATAGTGTGATAATAGTAGATGAAGAAACAAATGAAAGACTAGATTCATATTTATCTAAAAAATTAGATATATCACGTAGTAAAATCCAAAAACTAATAAAAGAAGATTTAGTAAAAGTAAATAATAAATCAGTAAATAGTTCATATCAAGTAAAATTAAATGATGAAATAGAAGTAAATGATGACTTAGACTATGAAATAAATGTCGAAGGAGAAGATATACCTCTAGATATAGTTTATGAAGATGATGATTTATTAATTATTAATAAACCATCAGGAATGGTAGTTCATCCAGCCCCAGGACATTATTCAGGTACTTTAGTAAATGCCTTAATTTACAAATATAATATAAAAACAAAAGATAAGAATCGTCCAGGTATTGTCCATAGACTAGATAAAGATACTAGTGGTTTAATGTTAGTTGCGAAAAACGATGAAACATTAGAAAAACTATCTAAAATGATATCTAAAAAAGAAGTAGAAAGAAAGTATCTAGCTATTGTAAATGGCTTAATAAAACACGATACTGGAACAATAGATGCTCCAATTGGAAGAGATATAAATGATAGACAAAAAATGAGTGTTACAGATATAAATGCTAAAGAAGCCATAACTCATTTTAGAGTATTAGAACAATTTAAAGATAATACTTTAATAGAATGTATACTAGATACAGGAAGAACTCATCAAATAAGAGTACATCTAGCATATATAGGCTTCCCAGTAAATAATGATCCAGCATACTCAAAAGGTAAAACTACTGAATTTGGTCAAATGTTACATTCATATTCAATTAAATTAAAACATCCAAGAACTAATAAATTATTAGAATTTACAGTAGAACCCCCAAAAGAGTTTAAAGACAAATTAGAAGAGTTGAGAAACAACTAAAAAGAGTTAACTATTTGTTAACTCTTTTCTTATTTTCTTCTAATGCATATTCTAATCTTTGCTCATTAGTAATATATGGATTTTCTAAACCTGATTGTAATATTTGAATAATAGGTTGCTCAAGCTTTTCATTCTTTTTAAGTTCACTATTAATATTATAATTAAAATCTAATAATGAAAAATTATCTTCATCAAAATGAATAGTATTTTTAAGCATACCCAAATTAATTAAATTCTCTAAATCACTTTTATAACTAACATCTTTTTGTAAAAAATCTGCCATAGCTTCATCACTAATAAAATAATGAAATTTACCTTGAGTACTCTTATGATCAAATATCAAAGTTTTAGTTAATACATAATTACTACCATCTTGATTTAATAATTTAACTGCAAAATCTAAAAACTCTTCTCTATGAAAATTATCAATCTTTTTAACTAATCTATCTACATCTTTTATATCTTCTCTTAATTTTTTAATTTTTTCTCTAAGTAATTCACTCCTACCAACATAAATACCAGATAATCCATCAAGAAGAGATTCACATTTTTGTAATTCTGCATGTAATAATTGACCATATCTTAATAATTCTAATACATTTAATTTATTCATAGTCCACCCCCTAAAAACGCCTATATTATATCATAAAAATAAAAAAAAGAAAAGATTAACTTTTCTTCTTAGATAAATTATCACTATTATTAAGATTTCTAATCACTGTATTATTAAGTACAATCTCATATCTTTCTTTATCACTTATCTGTTCATTATCAAGTTTTAAATCAATAAGTTCGTATATAGCATCAATAAGTTTAGGATATTTATAAAACATATTTTTAATATCTAAACTTAAATTAAATGGATAAACATCTTTTCCTCCAAAAAGAGTAACATCTTCATTAGCATCAAAATCTAAAAAGTAAGTTAAACCAACTTCATTCTTAACATGGCCTTTTACAAATTCTGAAGAAGCTTTATCACTAACCATATAATAAGTATTCTTCTTTTTAGATTCACTCTTATCATACATCTCATCTTCAACTACTATTTTAGTAGAAACAAAATCTCCTTCAGTAAGAGTTAAAAACTTACTCATAAAATCAACAAACTCACTAGTTTTAAACTTAGCAGTCTTCATAAGTAAATTCTCTAACTTTCTAAGAGAAATATTAATTTGTCTAATATTTTCTAAATATTTATTTTGATCTTTACTATTTTTATTTCTAGCTATTTTTAATTTATCTTGTTGTATTTTCATCTTCTTTAATAGAATATCTCTACATCTAATAATATCTTTAGAACTATCAATATGCATCTTCATATTATCTCTCCATTCGCCCTTTATTATAATTATTTTTTTTTAATAGTCAACTTTACATATTAATTTGAATAATAGACAAATGTGTTATAAAATAGATATATCCTTGAAAAATCAAAGATTTTATGTTATAATATAGCCAATTTAGAGGAGAAAGTCTAAAAAAAGAATAAAGGCTATTTACTAATAGTTATTATTTTGGGGGGATAATATGCAAACTAGAGACTATACATTAAAAACTGGTCGTATAAAGACATTTCATTTGGAGGATGAGGTTGAAACTATTTTAAAAGTGCCAAGAAGCAAACCATCATCAAAAATAATAAGAACAAAAAAAGGAAAAAAAGCGATTGCTGGATTAATTGATATTGAAGCAAATCACAATCATTCATGGTATGCTGAATTAAAGGAAAGAGCAAAGAAGGACCCTAATGCTTTGGCCCTATTTTATAGAGGTACAAAGATTAGTTTTAAAGAAATGTTTGAAAAAGCAGATGAGGTTGCAAAAGCTTTATCCGAGATGGGGGTATCAAGAGGTGACGAAATTCCTGCTTGTTTAAGCAATACGCCAGAGACAGTCTATATTTTATTAGCAATTAATAAGCTTGGAGCAAAAATTAATCTTTTTAGTAATTCATTAAGTGAAGATTATTTAAATAGTATATTAGATGGATGCAGTAATAAGCTGTTTATTGCAACAGATGACGAATATAATAAATTAGAAGGAATTATTTCAAATCGAAATTATCAAAATATTTGTTTAACATCATTAGCAGATTCACTTCCTGAGCATCCTGAATTGTGTGACGAGTATGAGCCTGAGCTAGATAAATATTACCATTATGCTAATAAAGTTGAGGCATTTAGAGCTAAGGATGATAGAATAATTGATTTTAAACAAGTTTTAAGTATTGGTAAGAATAGTAATGTAGCAATAAAAGATACAGGAGTATTAGATGATGATTTTTTAATTACATATACAAGTGGTTCTACAGTATATGGTCATCCAAAACCATTAATGCATACTAATAGAAGTCTTATTACTAGTGGTAGATTCCATGACTCTGAATTGTCTGGCAATCCAGATTTAAAAGGATTAAGAGGAATGGCGCATATTCATACTGATTCTAATACAAACGTAATTACTTGTATTTCAGATAACTTAATGCAATTATGGTCTGTTGGTCTTGAACCTGAATATAGTAAAGAGACTGCATTAGATACTATATTTATTAATAAGCCTAATTATTTAAATATGACATTATCTCATTTAGTTTCTGCTTTTAAACAATATCTTGTTGATAAAAAATTCCATAAAAATGGTACAGGTAGAAAGATGCCTTGGTTGTTTGCATGCTTTGCAGTTGGAGAACCTACATCAAAAGGTGAAGAAAAATTTATTAATAAAGGTTTGCGTGTTGCTAGAGCTGGATCAGGAGTTAAGATCAAAGGATTGTCACTACCTTTCACTACATTGTGTGTAGGTGGTGGTGATTGTGAACATGGTGGTATTTATTATACTTTATGGAAGTCTTTATATGATAAGGCTAATTACCTAAGATTAAAAAATCATGAAACTGGTATGTTTCCTGAAGCATATGTACAAGTTAGTGCTTTTAAGAAGAATGATAATGGAGAATATACAGAGTGTAATTATGGAGAATATGGATTGATAGCAGCTAACTCTGCTACTACAATGTCAGGATATAAAGGAATGCCTGATAAGACTCTTAGTACTATAATTACTGACGATATGGGTAGAGATTGGATTTCTTCAAATGTTATTGGGTATATTGATGAACTAAATGGAGTTCATGTTAAAGGACGTATAGATAGTAATATCTTTTTAAAAACAATTGGCATGGAAGTACCTAAATTTGTAATAGAAGATTTAGTATGTGAAGATACAAAAAACATTTTATCTTGTTCAGTTTCAGTTTGTGAAATAGATGGAGAACAACATAATGTGATTAATATAGAATTTCAACCAGATAAGAAAAAATCAGACGAAAAAGTATTAAAAGGAATTATTAATAGATTTATTAGCAAATATAAATTTGATATTTCTGATGACTTCTCATTCAGAATTATGTCATATGAAGATTCATTTCCTCTTTCACCTTCTGGAAAAAGGGGAATAAAAGCACTAGAACAATTAGGATTAGATAATACATTTAAAATTCATAATAATGTAAAAGAACAGGAAAAAGTGTTAATAAAAAAATAACTAAAAAACAAGTATATTAATACTTGCTTTTTTGTGCTATAATTTAAAATAGGTGAATAGAATATGAGTTTAATGTTTTTAACAAGTTTATTGTACTTATTATTAATTTCAGCTATTTATTTTTCTAAAGAGAAGATTAACACTATAGAAAATAGAATCTATAGTATGATTTTAGCTGTAAATATATTTGGTTTAATTTATGATTTTTTTCAGCTTCTATTATCAGAGGTTTTAAGTGTTGGAAATCTAATTATTATTAATAAAGGATTTTTAATTTATGTAACAGCATGGGCTTTATTGTTCTCATTGTATGTAATGAATATAGGTAATAAAGATAGAATACACTTAATTAATACGCATTTTATGGTTTGGATTGCTTGTATATTATTAATTATTATTTTACCTGAAAGTTACAAAATAAATAGTGAAGGAATTCCAATTGTAAGTGGGCCAGCTCTTGTTTTTACTTTTGGATTTGTTTCAGCTATTATCATATTTTTATTGATTGCAACAATTGTCAAAATGTTTAAAAACAAAAATACAAATAAATTTAAATATATACCATTATTTGCATTTTTGATTTTTGGTTCGCTTGGAACAATTATTCAACATTTTAATCCTAACCTTTTATTAACATCTCCTGTAGAGGCGTTCATTACAATCCTTACTTATTTCTTTATTGAAAATCCAGATGTCAAAATGTTGGAACAAACTGAACTTGCAAGAGAACAAGCAG
>CAMOYT010000048.1 GCA_946630315.1 uncultured Bacillota bacterium
ATCTGCTTTTTTTGTTTATGATTATTATGCTATAATAACATCAAGAGGTAGAGTTATGAGAAAAAAAGTTTATTGTTTAATAATAATAGTTTTTTTACTATATCTTACTGGATGTGGAGAAGAGCCAAAAGATGAATTTGCTGAAGAGTTAGATAAATATTATCTAAATAGTCATCTACAATGTACCAAAGAAGATGAACAAACAATGTACAAGATAGATATATATCAAGATAAAGAATCGAAAGAATTAGTCTTTGGATGTCTTACTGAAAGTACTGACTTCTATCCATATGATGAAGATGGTAAAGAAATTGAAGTAGACATTAATGAATTAATGTGTAGTGACTATGAAAAAGATACTTTTAGTAAGTGTAAGGCAAATACATATATTGCAGGTTTAGGTAAAAAAGCAAATAGAGTAAGAGCAAGATATTATTATAAAAAAGATGTCTTAAATGAAGTAGAAGATAAAGAAAAAGCACTAGAAGTGTTTAAAGATTTAACAGAAAAAGATGGATATAACTGCGATATCTTTGACTAAATTACTTTAAATACTTAATAAACATCTTACTAGCAAAAGTTAAAGATATATTTTTATTAGTAGCCAAATATATATTTATATTTGGTATTTTTTTATTTATATCTAGTTCTTTTAAATTATTATGATTCTTAATAGCTAAATCAATAGAAGTAAAGCCAATACCTAATCCAATATTAACAAATTCAGTAATTAATTCCTGACTAACAACTTCCATTTTAGGCAATAATTTAACATTATTTTTAAGGCAAATATAATCAAGTAATTTTCTACTATTAGCTTCCTCTTTTTGTAGAATTAAAGATACTTTATTTAAGTCATTAAAGTATTTAAAAGTATCTTTATAATAATCAGGATTATAAATAAATCCCTGTTTTAATTCTTTAATTTTTTCTAAATGTAAATTAGTCTCTTTAATATTACTTTCATTAAATATAACAAAATCTAATTTACCTAGTTTTAAATCATTAATTAGATTAGATGTTAAATCATTAGTAATATTAATAATAATATTTGGATAATTACTATGAAACTCTTTTAAAGCATCCATAAGTACTAACTTAGTAAGGGTAGTAGAACAGCCTATTTTAATTTCTCCCTTAGATAAATCTTTAAAAGATGTAAACTCATTTTCAGCATTTTTAATAAGTTCTAAAGCTCCTTTTACATAATCATAAAACATATGTCCTTCACTAGTTAATTCCATTCCTTTATTACTTCTTAAAAACAAAGTACCACCTAATTGATCTTCTAACTTCTTTATTGCTTGTGAAATAGCAGGTTGTGAAATATGCAATTCTAAACTTGCCTTAGTCATATGGCCATACTTAGCTACTACATAAAATATTCTATATAATTCTAAATCTACATTCATTATAAGCACTCCTTATGAACATTATAAAATAAATATATTATACTTATCAATATATTTGCAATAAAATGAAAGTGAAAGGAAGGATAATATGTTTAAAGATTTAAATGTTGTTATTGGAGTAACTGGAGGAATTGCTGCTTATAAAGCATGTGGAATAGTAAGTTATTTAAAAAGTGAAGAAGCAAATGTAGATGTAATAATGACAAAGAATGCTTGTGAATTTATTACACCATTAACACTTGAAACCTTATCTGGAAATAAAGTAATAACTGATATGTTTGAAAGACCAGATTATATTGATGTTAAACATATTAGTTTAGCAAGAAAAGCAGACTTATTTTTAATAGTACCAGCAACTGCAAATATAATTGGAAAAGTTGCAAATGGAATTGCTGATGATATGTTATCTACCACAATTATGGCTACTAAAGCTCCAGTAATTTTTGCACCTGCTATGAATAATGGAATGTATGAGAATCCTATTGTTCAAAATAATTTAGAAAAATTAAGATCTTATGGTTATAAGATTATTGAACCTTCCATTGGTCATCTTGCTTGTGGATATGAAGCTAAAGGTAAACTTCCTAAAAGTGAAGAAATAATTGACTATGTTAAGGTTTTGGTAAAGGAGAGAAAATAAAATGAAGAAAATAATTATAACTGCTGGTGGAACAAGTGAAAGAATTGATAATGTTAGAAAAATAACAAATTCATCTAGTGGTAAATTAGGAATGACGATTGCAAATCATTTATTAGAGGAAAATAATGAACTAATGATTTACTATGTATGTTCAAAAAACTCATTAAGACCTACTGATAAAAGAGTTCAAGTTGTTGAAATAGATGGAACTATAGATTTAAAGAAAACTATTGAAGATTTACTTACAAATGAACACATAGATTATTTTATTCATTCTATGGCAGTATCTGATTATATGAGAGACTATGTGACAACAATTGGAAGAATGAAGGAAAGTATCAAAGAACACGATGATATTGATGAAGCATTTAAAAATATTGAAATTATTGATGGAAGTAAAATTTCTTCATATGAAGATAACTTAGTAATAGTATTAAAGCCAACTCCTAAAATAATATCTATTATCAAAAATTTAAGTCCATCAACATATCTTGTAGGCTTTAAATTATTAGATGGAGTATCCAAAGAGAAATTGATTGAAGTTGCAAAAAGATTAAGAATTAAAAACAATTGTGATTTAGTGATTGCTAACGATTTATCTAATATTAGAAATGGTGATCATATTGGTTATATAATTGATAAAACTAATGAAATAGAAGAAGCACATGGTAAAGATGATATAGCTAAAAAGTTAGTTAGAAAGATGTTTAATGATGGAAAAAAATAGAATAATATATATTCAAAATTTAAATACAGATATTGATAGTTTATACAATGAATTATTAAATAAGAAAGGACAATTCTTATTTGTTAGTTGTAAAGGTATAAAAAAGAACCTCCTTTCATGAACAGCAAAAATCTACCACAAAATTTTTTCTGCGATATTTTTGTCATTCATGAGGAGATTCTAAGGTTCTCATCATTATTAACCTCACTTAAAAAAGTGTTATGGTAATAAAACGCGAATAACTAATTGATTTATTACGCGCTAATTATATCAAAAATACTATATTTTGTAAAAAAAAGCTAACAATAGTTAGCTTTATTCATGTGCAACTACACTAAGATTAGCAAGATCTCCCTTAAAGAATCTAAATGGATTACCACTAGAATCATAAGAGCAACCAAATACTAAATTAGTTGGACTATACTTAGTCAAAGTATAAGTGCTTTGATCAAATAATTTTACTTCTGATATAGTTGCTGCTGCAGAAGAAGCTTGCAAATATACAATACCTTCTCTTCTTGATATTTCAAAATGAATAGGTAAACTAGTAGTAACTATATTTTTAGAAGAATTAAAAGATCCCCATCTATAGTTAATATTAATCTTATCAGCAGAACCTGTATTAAATCTAGCAACAAAACCTGGATAAGTATTTTGTGATTCATCCTTAGAATTCATAATAGAAACTTGAAGATGAGAACTATCTCTAATAAAGTCTCTATCAATGTCAACTACATCAAAAGATAATTCAAAGTCTTTATTTATATTATCTTCACTATATAAATTAATGCCTGTATCTATTTTATCATCAACACCATCAAAACTAATAACTTGCATATTATCATATTCTTCATAAATAGAATGCCATTTAGCATATAAAACAGTATCTTCATTAACTACATAATGTTCATCTACTTGTGTAGTAAAGTTAGGCTCTAAATACCAACCAACTAAAACACCAACATAAGTACAACCTCTCTCTTGAAAAGTACCATCACCACTACTTGCACATCTTTCTTTAGTAGGAGTAGGCAAAGTACCTATTTCATCTCCCGCATTTAATTTTAAATCACTTGGTACAGGACTTCCTCCATTTGAATCAAATGTTATTATAACTCCATTTTCCATTTTAAATTTAAAATTTAAATAAGAATTTAAAACATTGTTTGTTACTTCAGTCAAATCCGTTTTATATTTAAAAGTTATTTGGAATGTTATAGCCTCATGTGCTTCTAATAAATCACCATGTTGTAGATTAGTTAATTCAAATATTATATCTTCATTGTCATAAAATTCAGAACTATATACAACTTTATCAAATATGACATTTTCATCAGTTAAATTAGTTATTGTCATTTCATACGTTATATAGGAATCCAATGTATCTCCTAATGTGTTTTTTGAATCTAACAATGTTTGATAATAAGTATTTATTTTACTTTCTGAAAGTATTGCATTATTATCATTTGAATAATGGATGTCTGAAATAATGATTCCACTTTGTTCTGACATGGATGCAACTCCATCAACGGATAAATCAATTCCTGATATTTGTGCATAACCAATTCCCAAAAAGAAAGTGAATACAAAGACAGCAGCAGTCAATATATAATGAAAATTGCTTCGTTTTAAAATGTGTTTCTTTATTGATCTTCTCATTCTTTATCATCCTCTTATTATATTCATAATAATTATAACATTATTTTTTAAAACTACAAAGATATTTTTGTAATATTACATAATAAATATTAGTTATTTTAATACAAAAAAAACTAGTCTTTCGACTAGTTAAATTCATATGGAGCGAATGAGGAGAATCGAACTCCCGTAGTCAGCTTGGAAGGCTGAGGTTCTACCATTAAACTACATTCGCATATGTCATTAATCGCCTCAGCTTTCCGATAACTGAGTCGACTAAATCAAGTAGACAAATAATATTATACATTAATAAAATGATAAGTCAAGAGATTTTACAAAAAAATTATTAAAAAAAATCAAAAAAGTGTTTACAAAAATAATTTAGTATGATATATATAATATAGATTTAGGCAATGCCCTAAGTCTAACCCGGATGAAATTGTAACAATTGGTGCTTACAATTATCATTCAAGTTTATTGGAACCTTTAAACAAAAGTTTAAAGATACCAATGTCTAGGATTTATCTTATTCGTTAACAGACGTAAGAATATGGTTAAATCAATATTCAAATAAGACAAAGTCCAACAAGGAAAGATAATATTGTCGGGTAGCCCCTATAATGTTATTGATCCAAAAAAATGTTTCTTCAAAGTTTTGAGCATTTGCTCTCAACATGAAGAAGCGAAAACTCAAAGGAAAAAGTAATTTAGGAGTTGCTCCCTAGGTTGCGAAATTTCCGATAAACGCGTTTGGGGAAAGTATTTGCTGTCGTATTTATAATTGCAAGTATAGATATGATAAAATGCTTTCTCTTTTTGTTTATAATAAAAAAGATGATTTCTCATCTTTTTTTTATTATTGATTTTAGTCATTAGTTCTATTTAAATATCTATATACTATTGCAGCAATAGCACCACCAACAAGTGGAGCAACAATGAATACCCAAACTTGTCCTAGAAGTTGACCACCACTAAATAGTGCAGGTGCTAAACTTCTAGCAGGATTTACTGAAGTACCAGTTAAATTAATACCTAATAAATGTACAAAAGTTAGAGTTAATCCAATTACTATTGGAGCAACAGCATCCTTTTTCTTATCAGCAGTTACACCTAAAATTGTATAGATAAATACAAAAGTAAGTACAACTTCAGTTAATAATGCTCCCCACATAGAAATTTCTACATTAGAGAATCTACCAAATCCATTTGCACCAAGTGCGCCAGTTCCAAGTACAGTATTCTTTAAGATAAAGAATAATATAGCAGTACCAAGTAAAGCACCAAGTACTTGAGCAATTATATAGAAGCATAAATCTTTAGTAGTAAGTCTTTTATCTAACCAACAAGCAAAAGATACAGCTGGATTAACATGGCAACCTGAAATATTACCAATTACATAAGCACAAGCAACAATTGCTAAACCAAATGCAAGTGCAGTAGCCACTAAGTTACCACCTGTTACAACAGCAACTCCAGTACCAAATAGAACTAATACACAAGTACCAATAAATTCAGAAATATACTTTCTCAAACAAAAGCCTCCTTTCATTGTCTTTATTATAAAATAATTACACAAAAAAAAGCAATCTTTTTAAGACTGCTTATCTTCTCATACCGATAGTTTCTTCTTGATTATCTTTCTCTCTTATTAAAGACTCATCTTCAAACATTTTAACAACTTCATCAATTGCATTAGAAGCTTTTTTAAATAATTCTTCATCAACAGGAGCAACACTTATCTTTTTAGGCTTACCAATTTTTATATATCTATCTTTTTTTATAATATTTCTATTATCTAATATATTAATCTTATCCATATCAATTCTCCTTTACACATCAATTCTATCATATCTATTAAAACTTTTCAAATTTACCAAATTAAGTTATACTAATACTAGGTGATTTAATGATTTTATTAGCAAGTGACTTTGATAATACATTATATTTAGAAGATAATATGGAATTAACTAAAAGAAATATTTCTAGTATTAAAAACTTTATAAGTCAAGGTAATTCTTTCTGTATAATAACTGGAAGAAATTATACTGATTTAAAACTATTATTAGAAAAATATCAAATACCATATACATATTTAATATGTGAAGATGGAGCTAAGATATTTAACTATGTAGATTATTGCTTAGATACCATTAATTTAGATAAAGAAGAGATAGAAAAAATAATTCCTATATTAGAAGAAAACAAATGTGATTATTATTTAGATGATGGATATAATGAAACTACTAATATTAATGATTGTGTAAAAATAGTAGTACGTTGTAAAGATAAAGAAAAAGCTAATAAATTAGTAAAGATAATAAAAGACCAAGTAGATATACATATCTATGTAAGTAGAGTACATATAAATATTATTCATAAATCAGTTAATAAGAAGAATGCTTTAAAAAGATTATTTAATTTAGAAGATTTAGATTTTAATAATTTAAGAGTAATTGGTGACAATGACAATGACTATGAAATGTTAAAAGAATTTGAGGGTGGAGTAATTAAAAAACATCACAAGATCTTAGATGAATTACATAAAGATGAATATGATACTTTAGCTGATTATATTAATAAATTAGGAGGTAGGTAGAATGAGTGGTAAAAAAGAAAAATTAAAAAGAAGACTAGAAAGAGAAAAACGAGAAAAGGAAATTAAAGAAAAAGAAAAATCTACTGGAGCAATAGCCTTTGAAAAGAAAAGTGCGATAAGTTTAGTTCAATATATGCAAAAACTTGGTAAGTTAAAGCAAGCTCAATCTGCTGCTTTTGTAAAGAAAAATTAAGAGAAATACTAGTATTTTTCTTTTTTTTATGTTATAATCTTGGACAGTGTTTAAAAAGAGGTGTTACAAATGGAAAAAAGAAATGTTGCAATTATTGCTCACGTTGACCATGGAAAAACAACATTAGTAGATGGTATTTTAAAACATTCTGGAATGTTTAGAGAAAATGAAGATGTATCAAATGTATCAATGGATTCTAATGCTTTAGAAAAAGAACGTGGAATTACAATTTTAGCTAAGACTACTGCACTTGATTATAAAGGAGTAAGAATTAATATTCTAGATACCCCAGGACATGCTGACTTTGGTGGAGAAGTAGAACGTATCATGAATATGGTTGATGGTGTACTATTAGTAGTAGATGCTTATGAAGGTGCTATGCCACAAACAAGATTCGTTTTAAAGAAAGCTTTTGAAGCAGGAGTAAAACCAGTTGTAGTAATTAATAAAGTAGATAAACCAAGTGCAAGATGTAGTAAAGTAGTTGATGAAGTATTAGATTTATTTATTGAATTAGGAGCGGATGACTCTCAATTAGATTTTAAAGTAATCTATGCATCAGCTGTAAATGGAACTTGTTCTTTTGATGAAGACTTATCAACTCAAACAGAAGGATTTACTGAAATACTAGATACAATCTTAGAAGAAATACCAGCTCCAACTGGAGATAGTAATAAACCATTACAATTTCAACCAGCATTACTTGACTATAATGAATTTGTAGGAAGAATTGGAATAGGTAGAGTACATAATGGAAAAATACGTACAGGTGAAATGGTTACTTGTTGCAGATTAGACGGAACTTCAAAACAATTTAGAATTCAAAAATTATTTGGATACTATGGATATAATAGAATAGAAGTAGAAGAAGCAGAAGCTGGAGATATAGTAGCAATCGCAGGACTTGCCGATATCTCAGTAGGAGAAACTATCTGTAATAATGATAATTTATTACCACTTCCAAAGCTTCATATTGATGAACCAACTCTACAAATGACATTTGGTACTAACTCATCACCTATGGTAGGTAGAGATGGAAAAATAGTAACTGCAAGAAAAATAGAAGAAAGACTATATAAAGAAACACAAAGAGACGTATCATTAAAAGTAGAGCCAGCTACAAATGAATCATTCTTAGTAAGTGGACGTGGAGAATTACATTTAAGTATTTTAATTGAAAATATGCGAAGAGAAGGTTTTGAATTAGAAGTATCAAAACCACAAGTAATAGTAAAAGAAATAGATGGTATAAAATATGAACCATATGAAGAATTACAAATAGAAGTACCAGAAGAATCAATGGGAACTGTAATTGAACAAATAGGAATTCGTGGTGGAAAAATGGAAAGTATGAATAACTACGAAGGACAAGTAAGATTACTATATACAATTCCATCTCGTGGATTGATTGGTTTTGCAACTGACTTCATGACTTTAACAAAAGGTTATGGAATTATGAACCATACGTTTAAAGAATATATGCCATATGAAAATGTTGTAATTGGAGAAAGAAAACTAGGAGTACTAGTATCTATGGAAAATGGAAACGCAACAGCATATTCAATTGGTAACTTAGAAGATCGTGGAGTTATGTTCATAGAACCAGGAACTGAAGTATATGAAGGTATGGTAGTAGGAGAATGTAATAGAGATAATGATTTAGCTGTTAATGTAGTAAAAGGAAAACAATTAACTAATACACGTGCAGCAGGTTCTGATCATACAGTAGTATTAAAAAGACCAAGACCAATTACTCTAGAATATGCTCTTGATTATATTAATTCAGATGAATTAGTAGAAGTAACACCTAACTTTATTAGAATAAGAAAAAAGATTCTTAATACTGAAGAAAGAAAAAAATTTGATGCTAAAAATAAAAATAACTAGAAATAGTTATTTTTTCTTGTACTTTTAACAAATAAGTTGTTATAATGTTATTAGGATAGAGGTGACAATGATGAGTATATTCAGACATAAAAAACAACTTAGGAGTAACTTAAGTCCAGATGAATTAGCTAAAACTCAAGTATTAAATTTAAGTGATGTAGAAAAAGTAGCAAATTATGAAAAAACTATAAGTAAAAAACCAGCTATGATAGTTGGAACTATAGGTTTATTTTCTATCGCAATAGGATTATTATACAATCCAATTTATAATATGATTAATACAAGAGTAGAAGAACCTCAAATAAAACAAAGAGTAGAAGAAAAAGTAGTAACTCCAAAGGAAGATGTTGAAAATATAACTTGTACTCTTAATATGAATAATGCCAGTGATGGAACTGACTCATCAGTAGTAGTAAATTTAAATTTTAAAGATAAAATACTACAAAGTTATGTAAGAACTTATACAGATGCTCCTAATAAAGCTCATCCTGAAGTACAAGCAAGTGTAACTAAATTAATGAATGATTTTAAGGCATTTGAAACATATGAAATGACAGAAGGATATAAAATTAAAACTGATGCTTTAGGTAATGGTTTCACAGTAGTAACTACAGTAGATTTTACTAAATTAGATACTACTAAATTAAATCCTATATTTGGAGTACATAAATATGCTAAAGTAGATCATACTAAAGATACTACAAAAGATACTGCAATTAAGTTCTATACAGACCAAAATTATAAATGTGAATAAACTAACGAAAGTTAGTTTTTTTTAAGCAAAAAAAAACTACATTAAGCAGCTTTCTTATTCTTTAATAAAGTTCTTTTCTCTTTAGTTGATATTCTAACTTTAGTACCATCTTCTAATCTATGAACTTGTAAATTTAAATTTTGTCTTGTTTTAGTAGCGTTTAAAGCATGAGATCTTTTATTTTTAACATTACCAACTCTTGTAGATGCATTAACTGCCATATTATCCCTCCTTTGGTTTCTATTCGCTCTGCTTATATAATTTAACATAAAAACCTAATAAAGTCAAACAAAAATCGTTGTAATTCCAATGTAAAATGGAAAAAATATTACTTAAAATGATTATAAGTATAAAAATAATATGTTATTATAAG
>CAMOYT010000049.1 GCA_946630315.1 uncultured Bacillota bacterium
AAGTTAAGAATAGAGTCATAATTATCAAAGTTTTTTCCAATTAAATCATATTTTAAGTGTTTACCACTATTAACTGGTATTTTAATTTCTCCTTCTCCATCCATAATATCTACTTCAGCAAAATCCATAAAACCATGATCTTTAGCAACTTTTAAATGATCTTCTTTAGTATTTCTTTTTCCTGGATATGCTGTATTACATTCAATAATAGTACCATTTAATTTTTGTACTAATGGTCCTATTAGATCAGCTTTTAGATATCCTTTTGAACCAGCTTCTCCTGTGGATACTTTAACTCCTACTTTTCCTGTTAATTCTACTCCTAGAGTCTCATAGATTTTTATTAGACTCTCACTTGTAATTTCATTTGTATGATATACTTTTGCTTTCATTTTATTTTTCCTTCCATTTTTTTCATTTTTTCTACTAATCTATTATATATTGGTTTCATGTGTTCTTCTGTTACATAGTCGTTTATTTTATTTATTTCTATCCATGTAACTCCACTATTCTCATCTTCTTTGATTCTAGTTTTTACATTGTCATCACACTCAAATAGGTATTCTACATCAAAATGTAAGTGTGAATTTACTACTTGGTTTCTTTTTATATGATTTATTACTGTTACTATATTAATACCAAAAATATCGTCTTTTAGTTGTTTTAAATTTACTAAGCCAGTTTCTTCTTCTATTTCTTTTTTTATTACTCTTTCTAAGTTGTCATCTCCATCGGCATGTCCACCTACCCAAGCCCATGAATTATAGATATTATGATGTATCATTAATACTTTGTCTCTTTTCTTATTTACAATCCAGGCTGATGTTGTAAAGTGAGCAATCTTATTATTTCTTGTTGTTACATCTTCATTCTTTTTGATAAAGTCTAGCATTACTTCTTTATCTACTCTTTCCCTTTCATCAAATGGTTCATAGTTTGATATCATGTCATATAATATTTTATTCATTTTACCTCCTATTTAAAATGATAATTTGCATTAAATGTATCTATTATATTTTTAGCATCTTTATATAAACTTCTAATTTTATTTAGTTTAACACTCTTAAACCACTTTGTTTTAGTATACTCTTCTTCTTCTTTGATTGTTTCATGTAGAATACTTATTAATTTGTTATAACTATTATCTATTCCTGTAATGTTATCAAAGAAATATGGTATGTCATCTATATTACCATTAAAACGCATATTGGATAATACACTAATTAATGTTTTATTATTCATTAGTTCTTTACAGATTGATGCTTGCAAGTAATAAGCGTTTGATGAATAGTTTTTATTAATACTTGTTCTAATAGAATATAGGGTATTTACAATTTCTTGATCATTAATATTATAATTATTGAATGAATTAATAATATCTACTATTTCTTCTGTTTGCTTTGTATTTATTATTTCTTCTAGAATATATGCATCGTCTTTATATGGATGTCTGCGATCTTTTTTAGGATAAATTGTCTTAGTTAAACCAGTACGAAGGGCAAATGATTCTTTATCTATACTTATCTCATTGATAATAGAGTTAATGGCATGATTATATTCGTGAATTATATTGTCTATTAATTCTAATAATGATTTATTACTATAATATTTAATAGCAATATATTTTTGTGTTTTAATCTTATTATCTATTATTGATGGTATAGATGTGTAATATGCTTGATGAACTCTATCTTCTTTATTAATAATTGTTATTGGAACTTCTTTAAAGGTATTAATAATCTTATTTTGATTCTTAATATTATATTTAATTATAAAAGCAGGAATTATTATGTAAAGTAAATGTTTAATATCACTATTATAATTATACTTTGCTAAATCTCTAGAAACTGTTTGTTTTGCTAGAATAAACAAGCTGTTTAAAAGTTCATTATTTAGTTCCATACAATCACCAGTTATATTTTATCATATTATTTTTTTATTTACTAATTTTTTTTTATTTTATACAATTAAGTTATACTAGTGAGGTTTTTATGAGATTTAAGGAATTTATAATATTTATAATAGTTTTTACAATTATTTATGTGTTATTTTTTATAGTTTATGATAAATTAAGTGCTACTCTAAGTAAAAAGAAACTAATTAAAAAAGCAAATGACTCTATAAGTATAGAGAATTATAATAATTTTGCTTTATTTTATGGCTTTTATACTAAACTTAGTTTAGATTCGTTAATTAATATATTTACTATAATTAATAATTCAGAACAAATAAATGAAATAAATTTACTTGATGTTGCTAATCAACATGGTACTACTCCTTATGAAATTGCTGTTTGTGTTTGTTACTTTGAATATCTAGGTTTAATTAAAAGAAGAACTATTTTATTAAATACTAATTCAATGATTGAAAATAGTTTTAAAGATCAAAATATTATTAGTAAATATTTTACTGTTATTCAAAATAAAAGTAGTTTTGAAGATATTAAGAAAGTTTTTGGAGAAGAAACTCGTAATGATTTTACTAATATAAATGATAAATTCTTATTTCCAGGTGTTCGCTTCAATGATAATGTAATCTATTATTATGGAGGTGATACTAATGCATAAGAAAAGAGTTATTATTTACTTTATTATTGTTATTTTCTTATTTGTATTTAATTTTTATTTAAGACCTGTTGAGGGAAATAAGCTTGTTGATAAGAGTTATAAGAGTAATAGTGCTTATATTAATGATTTATATTATAGTAATGAGTTATTTAAAAGTGAATTATCATATGATGGTAAGAAGCTCTATGAAGCGATTGTTGATGCTAGTATAAATGATAAGACAGAAGTTAGAATAGAATGTAATGAAGATTGTTCTAGAAGTTTTAATGATTCTTATGATGCTGTTTATTTGGACCATCCAGAATTAATTAGTTTTGTTGGTCTTGATTATTGTGATTATGAAGATGAAATTCTTGTATGTAAGAATTATGGTAATATAGGTAAGCTTAAAACTAAGCTAGCAACTCTTAGAATTGAAAGAGAAATAGATAGTATTAAAAGAGATACTAAAAATATGAATGATAAAGATAAAATAATTTATGTTTATAATTATGTAGCAAGTCATGATTATAATAGATTGTTTATGTATGCTAAATCTAATCAATCAGCTTATAGTTTCTTTACTGGTGGTAAAAGTGTTTGTGCTGGATTTGCTAAAGCTAGTCAAATAATATTACAAAATGTTGGTATTAATTCTCTTACAGCTATTGATGATGATCATATGTGGAATTATGTTGAATATAATAAGAAATGGTATATATTTGATGCTACTGTTGGCGCATCTTATCACAATAAAAAACATAAGAATTATTATGAAGGATTAGGTAGAACTACAGAAGGTGTTGATAATCATTTCTTTGCAGATTTATATCCTAAAATTGAGGAAGAACAACTAATTGATATATTTGATTTAAGATAAAAAAAGAGAAGCTATGCTTCCTTTTTTTTGTTTATACTTATATATAAAATGTATACTAAGAATAGTGATATTAGTATTCCACCTATTATATCAGTAAACCAATGTACTCCTGATAAGAATCTACTTAATACTATTATTGCCATTAATACTAATATTGCTATATTAAAGATCTTTCTAGGTGTTTGCTTAAACTTAATATGTTTATTCATAATAATAGATGATAAGCATACACAAATTGCTAACATCGTGTGTGATGATGGGAATGATGCTTCTAATCCTTCATCTAATATTACTGGTCGATAATTTAATGATACTTTTTCAAAGAAGAAGTATGTAATTAATACTATTATGTAGAAAAATCCTAACATAATTATCTTTTTATCAACTTTTTCTATGCTTTTGTATTTAATTAATTGATATAATCCTATAGAAGCATAAAAGAATATTAATAAGAATGATAAATATCCAAAGTATTTAGATATCTTATAAAATATATCATTATATGGTAATATGTTTTGGAAAAAATGATTAATTGTTGCACAACCTACTTTAGTATTTTGTGGACCTATTGCTTGAACATCGACAAATTTAATTAATAGTATGTATAGTATAACTATAATTAAAGATATTATGGTAATAAGTTTTTTGTTTTTAAACATATTATTCCCCTCTTTTCGATTTGATTTTATCAAAATATATATTAAATTGCAATTATAGTTTAAAATTAACTATAAAACTTAGTATCCTTGGTAGGATTGCTACAAGTAGAAAGCCTACTCCATATATTCCAATTACTATTGGTCTTATATACTTAACTCTTTTTAAATTGTCACTTAAATTAACCAATATAGTAATTAATAAGGCTACTATGAATATTGATATTATTATTCCTAAATAAAGATATACATTAGAAGGATTTTCAGTGAATAAGCCAGACTCAAAAACTGGTTGTAAGAAGGAACCTACCATTAGTGCTAATCCTGTCATTCCATGTGAAAATAAAAAAATAATTCCAAAACCTTTTTGCGAAAATCCAATAAATAATCCTGCAGCAAAAAATGCTAAACCAAAGATGTATATTGTAATTGTATCTATAGATGGACTAAGTAGCGAGAATAAAGCTATTACTATCATTAATCCTATTGTTAGTAATAAATCTGTATCAATATCTCCTAAAAGGTTCTTTTTGCCAGATTCTTTATCTTTTATTCGTTTAACTGCTTCACCTACTTCTTTTGTTACATTTTTTGGATTTTTTTCATATAAACTATTTAATTCATTTATATATTTATCATATTCTTCTCTATTATCCATAAATAACTCCTTTAATGATGATGGTGATGATGATGTTCTATTTCTACTTCATTTATGTGACATTCTGTATCTTCACACACTTCATCTTCTGTTTCTAGAATTGAGTGACATATTTTATGTTCTTCTAATTCTTCTCTTATTTCTTTTTTTATTTCTTTTATATTTTTTGATTTTGTTACTATATGCATTGTTGCATAATTATTATAACCATCTATACTCCATACATGAATATGATGAATATCATCTACTCCTTTTATTTTTAATAGATGTTTTTTTAACTCATTTATGTCTATATCTTTTGGAGTCTTTTCTAGAAATAAATCTAATACTAATTTTAAGTTCTTTACTGAATGGAATAATATGTATGAAGATACACATATACTCATTATTGGATCTATTATTCTTATATCAGTAAAGTTCATTATAATTGCTCCTAATAGAACTACTATCCATCCTAGGACATCTTCTAACATATGTAAGTTAACTGATCTTTGATTTATAGAATCGCCTTGTCTTGTTACATAAGCTGCTATAAAGTTCAATATAACGCCAAATACTGCAAAAATAATCATTCCTTGATAATTTACTTCAACTGGATTAAATAGTCTGTGTATGGCCCCAATAATGACTAAAATTGAACCTACTAGTAATATTGTCGTAGTTATTACTCCTCCAAGTACTGAATATCTAATATAACCATAGGTATATTTATTATCTGCTTTCTTCTTACTTTTCTTTTCTAAGAAATATGATAATCCAATTGAGATAGCATCTCCTAAATCATGAACTGAGTCTGATAGAATTGCTACTGAATTAGTAAATAATCCACCAAAAAATTCAAATATTGAAAATGTTATATTTAATAGAAATGCTATTAAAATATTTTTATCAGTTTTCATTCTTTTCCTTCTTTCTTATATAAATCATTTGAATTGTATTACTCTATTTAATTCTATCATATTTTTAAGCTTTTTAAATATTCTTTTTGTTCTGGACTTATTCGGTAACTTTCTCTTGCTTTTTGAATTGTTTTATTATGAGTCCATTTATCTAAAATATTATTTTCAAGATAAGGAATGGTTGAAGCATATTGCTTTGCTAAAGAAGTTGCAAAATACCATGCTATCATCATATTTACATAGTATTCATCTGATTTTATATTAGCAACTATACTCAAATAATCTTCTTTAAAATCTTCATCTAGGAAATGTTGCATTAACATACCTATAGCAAATCTAATTGTATATGTATGTGTACTTTTTAGCCATTTATTTATTTCTACCATTAATTCTTTATGATTTTGTTTAAAAATTTTAGGTGAAGTTTGATCACAAGTTGCCCAATTATCTATATATGGTAAAAATTTATTTAAGTAGTTAATACATTCTTTATAATCTTTTAGTTCTGAGATGATGAAGCCATGTAATTGATTCTCATCAAAATATTTATGTGGTAATTCTTCTAAAAACTCTTGATAGTTGTTTTCTTTTACTAGTTTTTTAGCAAGTTTTCTTAATTCTGGTGTTCTTACTCCAATCATATTATCTAATTCTAATCCTGGAAATAATTTTATTTGAAAGTCTCTATATTTTATATCTTGTAAATTAAAAAGTTGTTTTTCTATTTTCTCCATATTCTCTCCTATATCTATTTACATTTTATTATATTATATCATATGTTTTTATAAATCTATTTTACACTCTAACTTTATTATTTTTTGTTATTGTTCTATGAATAATGATATACTTTTTATAGAATATTGTAGGTTTTCTACTTTTTAGAGGTGGCTATATGAATGATAATAATGCAAATAATAATTTAGGACAAAATATTAGTCCTGTTCCAATTCAAAATAATTTACCAAATCAAGCTAGTGTACCACAACAAGGAATGATACCTAATCAAGTTAGTGCTGTTCCTATACAAAATGAGGTACCTAATCAAGCTAATGCTATGCCACAGCACAATGTTGTTACAAATCAAGTTGGAGTACCACAACAAGGAATGATACCTAATCAAGTAAATGCAACTCCCCAACAAGGACTTACTTTTCAATTTACTGATGTTAATCAGCAAAAAAATAATAATGTAGATGAAGATGAAGTTTTATTAGAAGCTTTTGTTGGAGAGAATTATAATTCATTTAAAACTGATAGTTTTAATATAGGTGCTTTTTTTCTTAATACTATTTATCTATTCTATAGGAAAATGGTTTTATATGCTTTAGGTATATCTTTCATTTATTTTGTTTTACAATTTACACCAATTCCTCTTTTTGTTCTTACGCTTGCTCTTGTAATATTCTTGGGACTTTTTTCTAATAAATTATATTTATCATTTGCTAGAAAAAAAGTTCAATCAATAAAAAAGAAAAATCCTGGTAGTTCATTAGAACAATTAAAAGCTATTTGTGCTAAAAAAGGAGGTACTAGTATTGGTTTTGGTTTTTTAGGTGCATTCCTTGAAATTATTATGATGATGATTATTTTATTTATTGCTATGTTTGCAATACTTGCAGCTTTTCTCGCTTCTTTCGGTATTAATCTTAGCGATATTAAATTTGATGATACTGAAGAGTATGAACCTTATGAAGAATTGCTTTTATTAAATGTTTCAGGTGATACAAGAAATGCATTTAATTTAGTTGCTCCAACTGGTTTTAAAGAAACTGGTAATAATGTTGATTATGAATATGAGTATACTTATTATGAGGCAAATAATTCTCCTAGTTGTTCGTTTAGTTTTGCAGCCTCTTCTAATAATTCTGAATTTTCATCTAATGAGATTGTTAATTCTTATGCTGAATTTAATGATTTAAAAGGTATTTCTCATTCAGATGTTCAAACAAATACAGTTAATGGGATTAAATGGGATTCTATTAAGATTTCAGATGGAAAAGATACAATTTATTATGTAACTAAATATAATGGAAATATCTATTATTTAAGATATCTAATTCCAAGTGGTTCTACTAGTCAATGTACTAACTTAGTCGATTCTACTATTAAAGGAATTACTACTAAATAGTTTATCAATATTAAACCCTAATTGATTATAATTTCAATTAGGGTTTTCTTGTAGCTATATTATTATATATTAATTCCAAAAAACCATTTTGCAATTGAGTCTCGATCAGGATAGTCTTTTTCTAATAAATCTTTCTCGAAATTCTTCCTATCATACTCAATAATTTTTGTTTTTATATTAAATGTTTCAGTATCAAGAATTGCATATCTTGTTTTATTGTCTTTTCTGCAACCTGATGAGCCAATATCATACAATTTATTATTTATAATAAAATTATTATGTTCATGTCCAATAAAAACAAGATCATATTTTATTTTATTTACAATTTCGTTTATTGATTCATCTTTAATTATACTTAGGTTATAGAATGGATACTCTTCTTTTATATTAGGATCAATTAGAAAATGTTCAAACAAGATGTTTTTTCCGTTAATTTCTTTTTCTATTGTCAAATTACAATTTTCAAGATATTGTCTTTGTTCTTTTGTAATTTGCTTTTTTACCCATTTATGATGTTTTATTTCTCCTTCACTCATATTATCTGCTATATCAGTTCCTTTTAAAGAATATAGTTCATGATTTCCTAAAACCATGTTGATATTATTTTCAATGATTATATCAAGACACTCTTTAGGTTTAGGGCCGATTCCAATTACGTCTCCTAAACAGATTATTTCTTTTATATTTTCCTTTTTTATATCATCAATAATAGAAGATAGAGCTTCTATATTACCATGGATGTCAGAAAAAATGGCAATTTTACTCATATTTAAATTCCTTTCTATATTTACATTTATTGAATTAGTTATATTATTAGTTTATTTTATTTAATTAAATCTAAATTACCATTAATTATAACTGGATTAAATCCTTCTATTTCATCATATAGCATACCTTCTGGAATATTATTATATAAATATATTTTTTTTCCTAATCTAAAAGCATCATACATTTCTAAGAATGTTGCTCCTCCAATATAATTTTTTAGTATTTTTCCATCTTTTTTCTTATCTAAATTTAATACTAAAACAGCATCCATCTCTTTAATAGTATCTTCACTTCTTTTGAACATTGCTGCTTTAAATTTTTGATGTTCTTCAGGTCCTAAATCCCAAGCTTTTTGCTCTGCTGTTGGATCATCATAACAATTTGGTAAAAATACTTCTATTTTTTTCTTTTCCAAGGCATTTTTAACTTCTTCTATTTTTGAATAAAATTTTTTACTGCATATTATTAATATTTTCATAATTATCTCCTTCTTTGCATTTCTACACTTTGATATTTAATAACAGTTATTAATAACTATATTTTATGTCATTTCAACTGTCAAATTCAAGATATATTATCAAGATTAATATTTTATTGCATTACTATTATGATATTATAATTATAGGTGAATTAATATGAAAAATAAGAAATTACTTATATTTGTTCCAATAATTATATTAGTATTGATATGTTTAATTTTTATTATTTATATTGTTCATAATAATAACCATAAATTGAATGGTCAAAATAGTAATATTGTAGAGAATAAAAATAATAATAATGATAATAATAAAATAGATGATTCTATAGATGACTCTAATAAAAATGCTAATGAAGAAATAGATAAAGATGATAGTATTAATGATACTAAAACTACTACTAGTGTTAATACTCCTAAGAATAACAGTAGTAACAATACCTCTAATAATACTAAAGCAAATAATCAAACTAAAAATTCTAATAATTCTAGTACAAATAATAATAATCAAACACCAACCCCTACTCCAAATCCAACGCCCACACCAGCAATTACGTATTATTGCCCTGATGGATATAATCTTGTAGGTACACAATGCACAAGTGTTATATCTGCTAGCTACGTATGTCCGGAAAATACAACAGATTTTTCTACTAATGACATACCTCAAAATACATATTGTGTAAATTTATCAGAAGGATATATAACAGAAGATGTTTGTCCTAGTGGTTATGGTTTGATTGAAATTATAAGTTTAGGAGGTCCTACAAAAAATAAATGTTTACCATTACATAGAAAGATATATGTATGCAATGATGGTTATAGTTTGAATGGAACAAATTGTAGCAAAACAATAGATGCTTTAAAAAGATAAATATTTTTAATATATATTTATCTTTTTTT
>CAMOYT010000050.1 GCA_946630315.1 uncultured Bacillota bacterium
TATTTTTAACATTGAATATTCTGGTATATCTATATTTGTTTTTAATTCTATATAGTAAATATTATCTGGATGTCTTGCTACTTCTATTTCATTTTTATCTTCATCATATAATTTTTCTAGAGTAAATTCGATATGTTCTCCTGCTGGTGTAAATACTTCTAGAGTATCTCCTACTTCGAAGTAGTTTCTTTCATAGAATTTAATTAAATTATCTTTATATTCTATTACTTGTCCTAAATAGTCTTGGTTTGATAATTCTTGTCTTCCTGTATAGTATTGATCAGTTTCATCTGCTTCTTTTAAGAAGAAATGGGTTGAGACTTCTCTATTTGCTACTCTACTTAATCTATATTCTAATGTCTTCATTATATCTTCTGTTAAAGTATTATCATATATTCTGTCTATTATTTCACGATATGTTCCTATTACAGTTGCTAGATAATATAGAGAACGCATTCTACCTTCTACTTTTAATGATTTTACTCCAATATCTATTAAATCTTTGATATATTCTGCCATATTTAAATCTTTAGTTGCTAAAGTAAAGTCTTTTTCTTCTTCTGATTTAAAAGCAAATCTACATACTTGGGCACAACCACCACGATTAGCATCTCTATTTGTTACATAATTAGATAGAGCACATCTACCAGAGTAGCATGTACACATTGCTCCATGAATAAATACTTCTATATCTAATTTAGTTTTATCTATTATTTCTTTTATTTGATTTTTATTTAGTTCTCTTGCTAATACTACTCTTTTTACTCCTTCTTCTTTGAAGTATTCAACTGTTTTATAATTACTTGTTGAGTTTTGAGTAGAAAGATGGGCTTCTACATTTGGAAAGTTTGTAACAATATAATTAATAATAAATGGATCAGATACAATAAAAGCATCAATTCCTGCATCTACTACATCTTTTATGTATTCTTCTACACCTTCCATATCTTCATTATGAAATACTATATTTAGAGTTAAATATACTTTTTTACCTAATTTATGAGCGAAGGTACAACCTTCTTTAATCTCTTCAATACTAAAGTTAGTAGCATTAGCTCGAAGAGAATATTCTCTACCACCTATATATACAGCATCAGCTCCATATAGTAATGTTACTTTTAATCTTTCTAAGTCTCCTGCTGGAGATAATAATTCTACTCTTTCCATTATTTCACCTTATAAATTGTCTTTTTAAAGAAGAAATTAGTATTATCTCCTAAAGTCTTATATTTTTCAATATAATTAGTATCTTGACAATTTCCTTTTATATATTCTTTAGTATCAAGTATTAATTCTTTAAAATTAGGTATTTTATATTCTCTAAATATTATATATTGGCAATCTACATTGAATAGATCTTTTATAATAGATGTTCCATTAGTAATCTTTTCTTGGAAGAAGCTTGTTCCTTCATCTTCTTCAAATACTTCATATGTTGTTCCAGTTACTTTTTCCTTTACTAAGATATCTTTATTTACTTCTTTATTTAAGTCTTTATAAAAATTAGTAAGTAGTTTCCTTTTTGAAAAAGCTATATGGGGAATACTTACTACTTCTACCATAGATGTTATTTTAGATCTAGTAATAATTTCTTTTATTTCTTCTAAAGTTATTTCTTTACCAAGTAGAGCATATTTTACTCCTTTAGAATAATAATAATCACATGTACGATAATTATTTACCATATGAGTTTGTGACCATATTAAGTCTACTTTTAAGTTTAGTTCACTCTTTAATTTTACTAGAGCTATATCATAAAAAAAGATTCCTTTTATCTTTAATTTATCTAGTTCTTTTAAGACTTCTTCTACTCCTTCTATATCTTCATTCATTAAGTTTTTATTTAGATTAATAAAAATTTCTTTATCAGTATTATTTACTATTTTTTTTATTTCTTCCAAAGAAAAATAGATAGCACTTCCAACAGCATATTTTTCTAATGAAAGTATTAATCCATCTACTGAGTCTAAATATAAATTATCTTTATTTGTTGGTTCTACAATTAATTTCATAAGTTCACCTCATTTGCATACATATTATAATATAAATACTAAAAAAAAGAAAGATAGCTTTCTTTTAGTCTTCAAGTACTGGTTCATGTGCAATTAAGAATTCAAAATCACTATCTTTAAAGTAATCTTCTTCTCCTAATACTGAATATACTTGGAATGGTTTATATATATATAATTTACTATCTTTAATAAAGTAATTTAAATTTTCCATATAACCATTCATATCTCTATATTTTAAGAAACATGACATATTACATTCATTTGGATCTATGAAGCCTTCTTCTACTTCTTCATTATAATAATCTTGGAATTGATTTTTAATTATACTTTCTACTTGTGATGCATCTACTCCATAGTAATTTAATATTGCTCCATCTGATAATAAGTCACCATTAGATAAGTTAATATTATAACTTCTAAAATATGTTTGTGGAACTGTTTCTACATCATAGTCTACTACTTGAATTAGTAATGATAAAATGTGTCCACTGATATTATATTGGTAACCTATATAAGCTTTATTAGTATCCATAAAGTCATTTACAAATAAGACTATATCTTCATTAATACCTGCTGCTACACCGATATTCATATTTACATATGGTACTTCTACTTGATAGTTATTAGTATCTTTTTGATATCTAGTATATACTATATCTTTATTTTTATTTTCTTTTATATCATTAAAGTTTAAGTCTTTTGTTCTATTAACAGCATAAAAAATGATAATAATTATGAAGAAAATTGCTACTGCCATTAGAAGAATCATTCTATTAGTATTATTAGCTTTTTTTGTTTGACTTCTTTGTCTTGCAGCATAAGCCTTTCTTCTTCTTGCTCTTTGTTGTCTTTCTCTAACTGGGTCTTTCATTATCATATTAATCTACTCCTTTTACTCTTAATATACCACGTATTGCTTGGGATGATGCTCTTCTATAATCATCATCTACAACTATTCCCCACCTACTACCTTTAGCATGGACTATTTGGGCACCATTTCCAGTTAACATTGCTACATGTCCATCGTATAAAACTAAATCACCAGGTTGGGCAGCAGATGGATCTACTATGTCAAAGTAACTACTTCTTGAGGCCCACATCTCTGATGTTGATCTTGGTAATGGATGACCAAAGTGTTTATAAACGCCTCCTACAAAGCCACTACAATCCGTAGCAGTATAAGGAAGTTCTCCATTCCAAGAACCACCATAAACATATCTATTACCTACAAATGATAGAGCATATTTTACAATTGCTTGTCTTGCTGCACTACCTTTAACTGTAATATTAGCTACTGCTGTTGAATTAGAAGATGAGTCTTCTTCAACTTGCTTTTCATCGCCTTCTTCAAATGTTTTAGGATTTATTATTACTGAAGTTGCTTTCTTTTTATTTGGATTGATATAAGTATGTGATGATGTATTTATAGTTGATGATTGTTCTTTAGCAGTATTCCAGCATGAAGCTAATTGAAAAGATTGAGGCATCATGCCTAAAGTAGTATCTACTAACATAGGAATAAAGAATATTACTACGGCTGCTACTGCCATATTATAGATTTTTTTCATATTCTTTTTTTCATCTGGGTTCATTACCATTTGTGATAATTGAATTGTTAAAAGTAAAATTAATAATATGGGTACAACAATTTGTATTATATCTGTCATTCTTCTTAGAACATCTAATGTTTTTAATAATCCATAATCACTACAACAAGTTCCAAGAGTCGTACTACATGCAACTAACATATTATCACTTCCTAATAATCAATTTATCTTTTTATACTTAAAGCAATTCCATCTCCTACATCAATAAATTGAGTTATAAAGTCATCATTTTCTTCTAAGAAGTCATGATAATTATTTATTTTTCTTACTAAACCACGTACATTTCTACTTTCTATTTCATGTAATGGTTTGTCTACTAAACCATGAAATTTCATATTATCAGTTAGTATTGTTCCATGATCTTTTAAGTTTTTAGAAAACTTTTCAAAAAAGTTAATACTTTGAGCTTTAGCAGCATCTATAAATATTAAGTCAAATTTATCTTCTAAATTGACATCAAAAGCATCTTTAAATAATAAAGTAATACGATCTTGTAATTTAGCATTCTTAATATTTTTTACTGCTTCTAAGTATCTTTTTTCATCTCGTTCGATAGTAGTTATTTCAATATCATCAGCTACACTTGCCATTTTAATAGCAGAATATCCTACTGCTGTTCCTATCTCAAGTATTTTTTTTATATTATTTTTTTCTATATAATCAAGAAGAAAAGCAATTCCATCATCAGTCATTATTGGAACATCTTCATCTTCAGCTCTTCTTTTTATATCATCTATTATTTTTTTATCTACCATATCCAGTCACCTTTTTTCTTAATAGCTGCTACTTGGGCATCATGTTCAGCATTAGTTCTTGAGTAATATATTTTACCATTTTTATCAGCAACAAAGAAGAGATAATTATTATCTGTTGGATTTAAGCTTGCTTCTATTGATGAAGTACTAGGTGTACAAATTGGACCAATTGGCAATTTACCTATCATTGTATTAGATCTAGTATTATATGGATTTGTTTTACTAAACTCTTGGGAAGTTAAGTCTCTAGTCATATCTTGTTGTATTCCATAATATGAAGTAACATCACTACCTAAGTTATAACCAGAAGATAATCTATTATTAAATACTCCGACTATCATTTTACGATTTTCAGTATTAGTACCTTCTAATTCTACAATAGATGCCATAGTAAGTACTTCATGAATATTTTTCTTTTGTAAAGATGCTTTAAATGGCTCTAATTTTTTTTCTTCTTCATCTAATACTTTATTAATTATTTCTTTAACTGTTACATCCTTATTTTCATAATGATATGTATCTGGTGCTAAATAACCTTCAAGTGGATAATAAATATCACTATCTAAGATATCATTTGTTAAGAACCAATATTTTGCTATTAATTCTTTTAGATAAGTTTCATCATTAAATGTATTAATAATATCATCATATGAATTATTAGTTTTATTTTCTATCTCTTTAGCATAATGCTTAATAGTTTCTCCTTCTTTAAAAGTCAATACTACTAGGTTAGGATTATAATTACTACCTTTTCTTAATGTTTCAATTATTTTAGGTAAACTCATACTTTTATTTAATCTATAATTGCCAGCTTTTAAATCATTTACATTATGTAGTTTTACATAAGCAGTAAAAGCTAATTTACTTTTAATTAAATCTTTTTCTTTTAAAATACTACCTATTTGTTTAGTGCTTGTACCTGATTTAATTTCAACATCAATAGTTTTAGTGTTGTTAGAGTCTACTGCTCCTTTTAAAATAATACACGACAAAGAAATTACTATTAAGATAATAGCAATTAATAATAAGAAAAAGGCTGGTTTTGGTTTCATAGTTTTTTCTTTCATCGGGCCTCCATAAAAAATAAAGAGCTATTGCTCATTATTTTCACTATTTGCTTGTTTTTTAACTTCTTCTTGTAAAGTATTTAGAATAGTTTCTATTACTTTCCATTCTTTTTCAGTTTCAATAGCTTCTAATCTACCATTCTTATCATCTGGATAGTAAATAGATGCATATACTTCAATATTTCCAGTATTTGGATCTTTTTGATTATCTGTATAAACTATATAGTTTTTATTTGTTTCATCACTTTCAAATGTAAATAGTACATCATATACTACTTCATTTCCATTTTCATCTAACATAGAGAATGTATTTTTTTTCATTAATCTTCCTTCTTTCTATCTAAATATGATTGTAAGATGATAGTTGCTGCTAGAGAATCAACAACTTTTTTGCGGTCTTTTCTTCTAACATTACCCATTATCAAAGTATCAGTTGCTGTTTTAGTAGTTAATCTTTCATCTTGCAAATATATAGGTATATCTAAAACTTGTTCTAACTTATCTTTAAATTCTAGGCTTAACTCTCCTTTAGGACCAATTGTATTATTCATGTTTTTAGGAAAACCTAGTACTATCGCTTCTACTTGTTCTTCTTTTACTATATTTACTACTTCAGTTATTAATTTGTCATATTCTTCATTATGACGAATTGTTTTATAACTAGAGGCAATAAACCCAGTACGATCACTTAAAGCAGTACCTAGTGTTCTACTTCCTAAATCAAGACCTAAATAGCGCATTAATCTTCCTTTTGGAATTCACTTAGTAATATTTCTACAATCTTTGCCCTATCTATTTCTTGGATTTTAGCTCTAGCATCATTATAACTAGAAATATATCCAGGATCTCCACTAATTAAATAACCAACAATTTGATTATTAGGATTGTATCCTCTTTCTTTTAGTGCTTCATAGACTTCTTTTAGAGTTTGTCTAGTTAATTCTGTATCTATTTCTTTTACTTTGAATAGACTTGTTTTTTCTTGTGACATACAAATCACCTCACTATAATTATTATTAAATTTATTCTATCATTTTTGTTTATTAATTACAACTTTATTTACTTTTTTGAAGAGCTTTCTTCTCTTCTTTTTTGCGACGTCTTCTGTCTTTTATTACTGCTTTATTTATTTTTCTATATGGGAATATTACTGCATTAGAAGGTGTTGGTATTTTTAATTTAGATATTTCTTCTTTACCTTCTCTTGTTAAACTAAGAATTGTTTCATCATCTAAGCATTTGAAAATTTCTACTCTTATAAAATCAGATGGACAATCAAAAGAAGGATTTTTCTTTAATAAACTACGCATTCTTTCAAATACTCCAGCACTTTTAGCAGTATCATATAGGATTGCATCTTTTAAAGACATATTTGCTATTTCATCTACAGTAAAAGCACTTAATATAACTGAATCTAATTCTATTTTTTTACGGAAATATGGGTATTTTTCTAATAGTTCTTTTATTTTGGCAAAATCTTGTGGTGCTAAAACATAGTTTAGACCATCTATTACTTCTTTTTGTTCAGGTGATGCATTTATTATAAAGTCTTTTCCAAAATATTCAATATTTCTTTTAGTTAATAAATTATTGTAGTAAGACTGACTCTTTTTTCTAGCATTTGGTCTTTTAATAACCTCTGGATTTTTATTTAATATTTCAGCAAAGTCTTTAATGTTTTCTTCTTTTTCTTTGTCATCTGCAAAGTGAAGACTATTATAAAATCTTGATACTATTCTAGGTGTTTCAGATAATAATTTTACATAGTAATCTTCTTTAAATTTTGAAGATAACATTTTATCTAATGGATATAGGTTTACTACTCCATCTGCTCCATTAAAATTAAACTCATTTGCCTCTAATTTTCTTAATAAATCTAAATTATCTTGAGAAATAGCAAAATATTTAGTAACAAATGGTACTATTTCTCTTGATGTTACATTACCTGGTTTTCCACCTTTTAATAATCGAGCTTGTTCTTCTTCATGATCAAAGTAATCTTCTAATTCTTGTCTTATTAGTTTATCAATTCTTTCTTGTTTTTCTTCTGGTACTTCTTGATTGTTAATTTTAATTATATAATGAATTGTTTCTAATATTTGATCATAATATTTTTCTTTATAATCCATATTAACCCCTCCTAATGAGTTTTAAAAAAGAATACTAGGAATATTATAAAAGCTGTAAAGATAGTTGTCATAATCCAACCATTTACTTTTTCGCTTGTTGTTGACTTATTATCTATTCCTAAAGCCATAGTTATCATTGTTCCACCTATTAGTCCACCAATATGAGCAGCATTATCTACACCTGGTTGTAAGAAACCAAATAATAAGTTAACGCATATTAATGGAATAATTTGACTTTTTACTACATTTCCTAGATATACTCGGTAATGATAGCCAAAGTATAGTAAAGCTCCCATTAAACCAAAGATTGCTCCACTGGCTCCTACACTACCTGTTGCTCCTCCAAAGATACATGAGAACAGTGCTCCCATAATACCAGAGAATAAATAAATAATTAAAAATTTAAATTTACCTAAGAAGCTTTCTATTTGTCTTCCAATTACATATAATGCATAACAGTTAAGTAATAAGTGAATTGGTCCTCCATGTAAGAAAATACCAGTAAATAATCGGTAATATTGTCCTGCTCTTACTGATGGTCCATGAATACAATACGCTTCTATTACATCATTATATGCTCCAAAGACAACAGGTACTATATAGAATATTACACACATAGCAATTATTAAATATGTAATATATGGAAATTTTGATTTAAATACCTTTTCTACTTTAACCGCATCCTCTCTATTATGTTTATTGATGTCACTTGTTATTTTCATAAAAAGTTCAACACCTTTTTCACTATATACCATTTTACTTTTTAAATCTGGAAATACTTCAGCAAGTAAATCATTTTTTTGTAATTCCTTTTCATTATGAGCATTAATACTTAAAATATTAGGATTAGCATTAATATCAGTAGTAACATTATCTCCTAAATTTAAGAAGATACTTAAGACATTTACATTAAAAGTTAAAGTCTTTGCTTTAATCTTTTTAATAATTCTTTTAGTCTTAAAAATATCAAAATTAAATTGCTCATTATTATGTATATATCCTGATACTATACGTATTACTTTATAATCTTCTTTTAAATTTTCTAACCATATTTCATTTTCTACACCTTGTAGAATAATGGGATTATAGTTTTTTTCTGTTATAAAGTAATGCAATAGTTTCATTACAATTACATTCTTGTCATCTAATTCAATATGTTGTTCCATAAATAACCTCCAGTCAGTCAATATTATTATATAATAAATAGATTAATAAAGAAAGCTCAATTATTTTTAAAGTGTAAAGAAAAAGAATAACTAATTCGTTATTCTTCTGTTTTGTTTTGACTTACATAGTTCTTTACTATTTCTAGTATTTTTTCATATTCATTATTTAATTCTACGAAATGATTATTAATATAATCTGCATCATTTTCTTTACTTTTTAATTCATGTTGATATGAAATATCAGCTAATTTCATAAATCCTAAGTATTTAGAATCACTTTTTAGAGAATGAACTTCTATAGCATAATTTGCTAAGTCATTATTACGTTTATAATCTATTATTCTAGACCATTTAGCTTCTACTTCTTTAGCAAAATCATTAATAGTCATATTATACATTTCCATATCACCTAATAGTTCAAGACCATGTTCTACATCTACGCCATTTATTTCTAAGTATTTACGGTCATAGATATTATTACTTTCTTTTAATTCTTCTACTTCTTCTTTTTTGTCTTCTTCAACTACTGGAATATTTACTTCTTCTTGTTTTTCTTC
>CAMOYT010000051.1 GCA_946630315.1 uncultured Bacillota bacterium
GCTTGGGCAGCAGCAAGTCTAGCAATAGGTACTCTAAATGGAGAACATGATACATAGTTTAATCCTACTTCATGGCAGAATTCTACTGATGCTGGATCTCCTCCGTGTTCACCACAAATTCCTAATTTGATATCTTTACGAGTTTTTCTTCCTAACTCTGCAGCCATTTTTACTAATTTTCCTACACCTTTTTGGTCTAGTTTAGCAAATGGATCTTGTTCATAAATCTTATTTTCATAATAAGATCCTAAGAACTTACCAGCGTCGTCTCTTGAGAAACCAAATGTCATTTGAGTTAAGTCATTTGTTCCGAATGAGAAGAATTCAGCTTCTTCTGCAATTTCATCTGCAGTTAATGCTGCTCTTGGAATTTCAATCATTGTACCAATATGATAATTCATATCAGATTTCTTTTCCTTTTTAACTTGTTCTGCAGTCTCTACTACTATATCTTTAACAAATTTTAACTCCTTAACTTCACCAACTAATGGAATCATGATTTCAGGTACGATATCATAACCATCTTCTTCTTTTACTTCAATAGCAGCTTCCATTAAAGCACGAGTTTGCATCTTAGCAATTTCTGGATAAGTAACTGCAAGTCTACATCCTCTGTGACCCATCATTGGATTGAATTCATGTAATTCATCACATTTAGCTTTTAATTCTTCTACTGATACTTTCATATCTTTAGCTAAAGCTTTAATTTCTACTTCTTCTTTTGGTAAGAATTCATGTAGAGGTGGATCTAAGTAACGTACAGTCATTGGTAATCCTTTTAACTCTTTGTACATTGCTTTAAAGTCACCTTTTTGATATGGAATTAATTTTTCTAGAGCTTTTTCTCTTTCTTCTGTTGTATCAGCTAAAATCATTTTTCTGATATTGAAGATTCTTTCTTCATCAAAGAACATATGCTCTGTACGACATAATCCAATACCTTCTGCTCCAAGTTCAATAGCTTTTGCAGTATCTCTTGGAGTATCTGCATTAGTTCTAACTCCTAATTTTCTATATTTATCAGCCCATTCCATAACGCGACCAAATTCTCCAGCGATTGTTGCATCTACTGTTTTAATTGCTCCATCATAGATGTTTCCAGTAGATCCATCAATTGAGATTACATCTCCTTCATGGAATGTTTTTCCGCCTAGTGTGAATTCTTTCTTAGCTTCATTCATCTTGATATCACCACATCCTGATACACAGCAAGAACCCATTCCACGTGCAACAACTGCTGCGTGTGAAGTCATTCCTCCACGTACAGTTAAGATACCTTGTGAAACTTTCATACCAGTTATATCTTCTGGTGAAGTCTCTAATCTTACTAATATAACTTTTTTCTTTTTAGCAGCCCAAGTTTCTGCATCTTCTGCAGTAAATACGATTTGACCACATGCTGCACCGGGTGAAGCTCCTAATCCTTTTCCAATAGGTTTAGCTGCTTTAATAGCTTTATCATCAAATTGTGGATGTAATAAAGTATCTAAGTTACGAGGATCAATCATTGCTACTGCTTCTTCTTCAGTACGCATTCCTTCATCTACTAAATCACAAGCAATTTTTAATGCTGCTTTAGCAGTTCTCTTTCCATTTCTTGTTTGTAACATATAAAGTTTACCATGTTCTACAGTGAACTCCATATCTTGCATATCACGATAATGTTCTTCAAGAATCTTACATACTTCTTTAAATTCTTTAAATGCTTCTGGGAATTTTTGTTCCATTTCAGCAATCTTCATTGGAGTACGAACTCCAGCAACAACGTCTTCTCCTTGAGCGTTAGTTAAGAACTCTCCGAATAGACCTTTTTCTCCTGTTGCAGGATCACGAGTGAATGCAACACCTGTTCCACAATCATCTCCCATGTTACCGAAAGCCATTGCTTGAACGTTAACAGCAGTTCCCCATGAATAAGGAATATCATTATCTCTTCTATAAACGTTAGCTCTTGGATTGTCCCATGAACGGAATACTGCTTTTACAGCTCCCATTAATTGTTCTTTTGGATCATCTGGGAAATCTTTTCCAATCTTTTCTTTATATTCAGCTTTGAATTGTCCTGCTAATTCTTTTAAGTCATCAGCATCTAATTCAACGTCTTGAGTAACACCTTTTTTCTCTTTCATTTCATCGATTAACTCTTCAAAGTACTTTTTACCAACTTCCATTACTACGTCAGAATACATTTGAATAAATCTTCTATAGCAATCCCAAGCCCATCTTGGGTTTTTACTCTTTTCTGCTAGTGTTTCTACTACATCTTCATTTAAACCTAAGTTAAGGATTGTATCCATCATACCAGGCATTGATGCTCTAGCTCCTGATCTTACTGAAACTAATAATGGATTTTCTTTATCTCCAAATTTCTTTCCAGTAATTTCTTCCATTTTTTCGATGTGCTCATTAATTTGCTTTTGGATATCTTTATTGATTTCTCTTCCATCTTCATAATATTGAGTACATGCTTCTGTAGATATTGTAAATCCTTGTGGAACTGGTAAACCAATTTTAGTCATTTCTGCTAAGTTAGCGCCTTTTCCTCCAAGTAATTCACGCATGTCTGCATTTCCTTCTTTAAAAAGGTATACATATTTGTGCATTTCTCTTCCTCCTTCTCCACAATACTCCTATAGTATACTAAAAAGTGCTTTTTAAGGCAAGAAAAATACATCAAAAAAAGCCTTTTTTTACAGGCTTTTAATATTTGTTTAACACGTTTTGTAAGTAAGATGAATTTTCTACTTTGCCAACATTTATTAAATCTATTATTGCTTCTTTAGATATAATCTTAGTTTTTAGCATTTCATCTATTGCAATTGAATTTGCTTCTAATGTTGATATTTTATCATTTTTTATATCATTTCCTAATTTATATACTTCATATACTGTGGTTGAATAGGTTCTACATGTTGCTGATAATACTGGAGTATCATAAATCATATAATTACTTACTTTACTTTCAGTAAATACATCACTACCTTGTAAGAACATATTTAGATTTATAAGTACAATAAATACTATAAAGTATCCTGATAACATTCCTACTATAAATCCTCCTATAGCAGAAGGTAAAATTAATACTATTGTCATATTTACAATTTTTTGAATAAACTTACTTATTTTCATTACTATACCTACAATTAATAATATGATAATAAACATTATTAAGAAGGCTATCAAATGATATGCTAATATGCTTAGAGCAGATAAACCTTGTAAGTCTGATCCAAAATCAATAACTGGTAAGAATTTACATAGTAAATTACCTATTGGCCCTTTTAACATAAAAGCTAAAACAAAAGTTACTAGTACTCCTATTAATGATGCTGCTTCTTTTATTAAACCTCTTTTAGCACCTACTATACCAAACATTATTATTACTAATACTATTCCTATATCAAATACATTCATTTTATCTCTCCTATCATATTCATTATAAACTAATATGGAAAAATATGCTATAATTAAATTGAGGTGTTTTGCATGAATGTAGTTATACGTGTAAATGATGAAATCAAAGAAAAAATGATTGAATATTATAAAGATAAAAAAAGAGATAAAGTAATACCATATGTAGTATTTCAAGCTCAAGAAGAAGATACTGTAATTACTTTATATGAATCTGGTAAATGTATGTTTCAAGGAACTTCTGCTGATGTTGATGCTGCTATGTGGGGAGTTGCTTTAGAAAATACTAAGGAAAAGAAAGAGGAAAAGAAAAAGCAAGATGCTAAGTACTATAATTGTAGTGCTGTAGGTTCTGATGAAGTTGGAACTGGAGATTATTTTGGTCCGATTGTTGTTACTGCTTGTTTTGTTCCTAAAGATAAAATTGAATTTTTAGAAAAACTTGGTGTTGGAGATTCTAAAAAAATAGATGATTCTAAAATTATGAAGATTGCTCCTGAGATTGCTAAGAATATTAAATATAGAAGTGTTATTTTAAATAATAAGGAATATAATGAGAAGTATACTAAAGAGTTAAATATGAATAAAATAAAAGCTATTATGCATAATAAAGTATTATATCAATTAGTTACTGAAGAAAAGCCTAAATATGATTATATTATTGTAGATGAATTTGCTCGTGAGGCAAGATATTATGAATATATAAAAGATGTTCCTAATATTCAAAGAGATATTACTTTTATGACTAAAGCAGAAGATAAGAATTTGGCAGTTGCTTGTGGTTCTATTATTAGTAGATATTTATTTATTAAAGAATTTGATAAGATATGTGATAGTATCCATATTCCATTACCTAAGGGAGCTGGTAAAGATGTTGATGCTATTGGAGAAGAAGTTGTTGAAAAATATGGAGAAGATAAATTAAAAGAAATTGCAAAAGTTAATTTTAAAAATACTGATAGAATTCTTCATACTATGATATTTTAAAAAGACGCTAAGTCTTTTTTTATTGTTTAATACTTTTATCTATGCTATAATAACAAACTGTTAGGGGGATTATTTATGAGTTATACAGAATTATTTAAAATTATTGATGAATTAAGTTATATTAATCCAAAAAAAGCAAGAAAGCTTTCTAAAATAGTAAAAGAAAGAATTACTACAAAAGATAATAAGAAAATTAAAGAATTAGATAGTAAGATATGGAGATATGTTCATTATATTTTTATGCAATCTATTGATAAAAATTCAAGAAGAGAGTTATATAATCTTACAGCTTGTATAATGGATGATATTTTATATGTTGAAGGGCAAAGTAAAGGTTGGTTTATTAGTAGTACTGGTGCTAGAAAATATGCTGTTGCTGATGATGAATTAGTTGTTACTAATTATATACCAAGAAGTTATAAAGAAGGCTTTTATTTAAATGAAGATGATGATCCTACTGTTCTAGAGGAGAATATGTTATTCTTGAAAGAAAACAGTGCTTTACTTGGTACAATTAGTAAACAAATGGACCGTAAAGAAGAAATATTAACTAATGAATATAGACCAGTGAACTTTAATGTTAGTAGAGATTTTACAGAAGAGTTAATTGATTATTTAGATCTTCCTAGAATTAATAAAATTGAAGAGAAAGTAAGTAAAAAATAAAAAGAGTTTGAAATAACTCTTTTTATTTTCTCTTATATACTAAGTGTTTATATTTTGGATCATTATCATTATGTTCACAAAGTATAGTACTCTCCCACTCTTCTTTGTTAAATTCTGGGAAATAGCAATCTGCTTCTGCTTCAGCATCTATCTCTGTTAGATACATTGTATCGGCTTCATCTATCATCTGATTGTAGATGCTTGCTCCTCCAATAATCATCAATTCTTCTTTATGAGTTAAAGCATATTCTAACAATTCTTCTTTTGAGTGCATTATTAGAATACTTGGGTCTAATTCTAGATTTCTTCTTGTTAGAACAATGTGTTTCCTTCCAGGTAGTAATTTAGGTAGTGACTCTAAGGTTTTTATTCCCATTACTACAGGTTTTCCCATAGTTTGTTCTTTAAAAAATTGTAAATCTTCTTTTATATGCCAAATTAAATCATTGTTTTTTCCAAGTTCATTATTTTTACCAATAGCGGCAATCATTGAAATATTTTTCATATTAAATACCTAATGGAAATCTTAATTGTGGATTCTTAGTCTTAATTAATTCTCTTGGATAATCAACAATTTTTATATCATTTGGAGTAAAATCATCAAAGTTTTCAATTTCATCATTTACTTTAATTTCAGCATTACAATTTATTGGTTCTCTATCTAACATTTCAATTGCTTGATCTATATGTCTATCATATATTTGAACATTAATTGGTTTCCATGTAAATGTACCTGGAAGTAAATTTAAGTCTTTTGCGACCATTTTTTGTAGTGCAACATATTGAACTTGATTAATACATCCAGCTGTTGCAAAGTCACTTGATCTTTGAACCATTGTCATGTCAAGATAGTCTTTACCATCCCAATCATGTCTTACATTCCAAATTGTTAGGAAAGCACAAGGTTTTAATCCATGAGGTTCATTAAAGTCATCTTGTTGCCATAAACAGGTAATATTTCGTCTTCCATCTGGATTATTTTTAATTGCTTCTATTACTTCTTTTTTTAGCATATGTCTTCTATTTACTGTTTCTCCATATACTGCTCCAATATGTGGATGTCCTGCTTCATTTAATGCTAATTCTCCATTTTCATCTTTAATAGCCCAATCTAACCACCAGTTATTTATTTTATGATCTTCATCCCAAGTTTTCTTTCCTAATAATTCGTCAAATAATACTAAGTCATTGCTTTCTTGTTGATAAATCCATAATATTTCGGCAATACTTGCCTTTGTTGCGATTGGTCGTAGTGTTATTAATGGACTTTCTCCTTTTGATAAGTCATAGGTACATTCTACTCCAGTATTTACGCTTAATGTATGAGCTGGTACCCAATGCATAATTCCATTTTTTACTTTATGAGCACTTTCGTTTGCTCCTACTTTTATTTCTTCATTATCTCTTGTTATTATAATATTTCTTTCTTCATCATAAGTTGCACCCTCATAAAAGTCTTCATAATGTGGACGAGGATCGTGATCAAAACAACCATCTTGTAATATATGATGCATGATTTGTTTTGTATACATATCACCTTTTGTTCCTATCTTATTACCATTACTATCTACTAAGTAGCCATTTTTTATTTTTGGGGCTTTGTAGCTAGTTTTTTTTAAGACTAATGGTGTCTCTCCTAATTGTATTTTTTTTAAGTTTATTCTTTCTAAATCTATTCTACTCATATGAACCTCCATCTTTTTTGTGTCTAAATTTATTATATAGACATATCTATTTTTTTACAAGAAAAAAAGAAGACTACTCTTCTTAATTATTTCTGCTAGGTAAATCGTTAACAACTCCATCTTCTGTTACAGCTGGCTTAGAGTCATTATTTTCTCCGCTATGAACTACTTTAGTACCAATAAACCAACCTAAAAGAAGAGCAATTATTACTATGGCAGCAGCCATCATCAATTTTGAACTATTTATAACCTCTTTTTTCTTTACTTTACTCATCTTATCCACCTCTATTATAATTATAAACTATTTTATAAAAAAATAGAAGAAATATTTTCTTCTATTTATTATTTTTTGTAAATTTGTAAAATTCTTCTGTTTCTTTTGTTTCTAAATCTGTGTTTGAAAGTTTCTCTATTAGTTGTTTTTGTTCTCGTGATAGTTTTTTTGGTGTATATACTTTAAAGATTACATACATATCACCTTTATGTCTTCTGAAACTATTATCAATTCCTTTTCCTCTGATACGTTGTTTGTCTCCGCTATTTGTTCCAGGTGCAATACTTAGTTTTACATTACCATACAAGGTAGGAATTTCTTTTTTAGTTCCTAAAATAGCTTCTGTTAAGGTAATTGGAACTTCCAAATAGATATCATCATTATCTCTTACAAAGTATTCATGTTCACCTACTATGAATTCTATATATAGGTCTCCATTAGGTCCACCATTTGTTCCGGCTCCACCTTTACCACTTACTCTTTGTCTATCGCCAGTTTGAATACCTGCTGGTATATTGATAGTTAATTTTTTCTTCTTTGTTACTTTTCCAGTACCATTACAATCGCTACATTTCTTTTTGAATGTTTTTCCTTTTCCATGACAATCTGGACAAGTTGTTTTTGATAAAAATGATCCTAGTATTGTTTGTTGTTGCTGAGTTATAGTTCCAGCTCCATGGCAAGTTGAACATGTTTTAGCATCGTGTCCACCTTCTCCACCACAAGAGTCGCAATCTTCTGTTACATCTAGTGTAAACTTTTTCTCACAACCATATACTGCTTCTTCGAAATCTAATTGCATTTGCATTAGGACGTCGCTTCCACGAGTTTGACGATTACTACCACGTGATCCTCCGCCAAAAGATGAGAATCCTCCAAAGCCAGAATCGCTAAAGCCACCACCAAAGATGGAATCAAAAATATCTCCAAAGTCGAAACTTGAGGCATCAAAACCGCCAAAGCCTCCAGCTCCACCTGGACCTGATGCACCTGATACTCCGGCATGACCATATTGATCATACATCTGTTTTTTATTTGGATCTGACAATACTGAATATGCTTCTCCAATTTCTTTAAACTTTTCAGCTGCATCTGGATTATCTTTATTTAAGTCCGGATGATATTTTTTAGCAAGTTTTCGAAAGGCGCTTTTTATTTCTGCATCTGATGCATTTTTGTCTACACCTAACACCTCATAATAATCTCTTTGTGTTGCCATTTGACCACTCCTTACTCAAATTAAGTAGTCACTAAGACTACTTAATTATTAATCTTCTTCGATGTCGGCTTCTTCTACATCGTCATCTTTTTTCTTTTTATTATCTTTTTTATCTTCTTCTTCATTAGACTCTTCTGCTTGTCTTGACTTTGCTGCTTCTTCATATACTTTTGTTGCTAGAGCCATAGTCTTTTCTTGTAATTTTTCTTTCTTTTCTTTGATATCATCGATATCACCATCGCTTAATGCATCTTTTAATTCTTTCATTAAGTCTTCTGCTTCTTTTTTCTCTTTTTTATCTACTTTGTCACCTAAATCTTTAAGTGCTTTTTCAGTTTGGAATACTAATTGTTCAGCTTCATTTTTAACTTCTGCTTCTTCCTTACGTTTTTCATCAGCTTCTTTATTAGCTTCTGCTTCTTCTCTCATTTTTTCAATTTCTTCATCACTTAAGTTAGTACTTGATGTAATTGTAATTGATTGTTCTTTATTTGTTCCAAGATCTTTTGCTGTAACATTAACAATACCATTAGCATCGATATCAAATTTAACTTCGATTTGTGGTACTCCACGTGGTGCTGGTGGAATATTTCCTAATTGGAATCTTCCTAATGTTTTGTTATCAGCTGCCATTGGTCTTTCACCTTGTAATACGTGTACATCTACTGCTGGTTGATTATCTGCTGCAGTTGAGAATACTTCTGATTTAGATGCTGGGATTGTAGTATTTCTTGGAATTAATGTAGTCATAACTCCACCTAATGTTTCAATTCCTAGAGATAGTGGTGTTACATCTAGTAATACGATATCATTTACATCTCCAGTTAATACTCCACCTTGAATAGCAGCTCCCATTGCAACTACTTCATCTGGGTTAACTTCACGAGATGGTTCTTGTCCTAATTCTTTAGAAATTAAATCATATACCATAGGGATACGAGTTGATCCACCAACAAAGATTACTTTATCAATATCTTTCTTAGTCATTTTAGCATCTTTTAAAGCTTTCT
>CAMOYT010000052.1 GCA_946630315.1 uncultured Bacillota bacterium
CCACATGGACAAGGATCGTTTCTACCTACTTTTTTTACTCTTTTAGGTTTTGCTTTTGTACCTTCTTCTGATTCATTAGTTATCTTTTTCTTTGATACTTCTTTTCTTTCTATGTTTTGTCTTATTTCTGCTTTTATTAAGAAGATTGATACATCTTTGTCTATTTTTTGTAGCATACTATCGAATAAGTCAAATCCTTCAATAGTATAGGCTCTTAATGGATCTTCTTGAGCATATCCACGTAAATGAATTCCTTCTCTTAGATGAGACATTGTATTAATGTGTTCCATCCAATAATTGTCTAATACTTGAAGTGTAATTACTTTTTCAAATTCATTATGTACTTCTTCTGGAATATCTTTTATTTTTGCTTCATACTCATCTATTACATGTTTTGCTAGTAAATCTATTATTTCTGGGCCTTCTAATTCTTCGATATCTTTGAATTTTATATCTTTTTTTAATAAATTTTCATTAGCAAATTCTACGATGTCTTTTTTATCTTCTTCTCTTAATACTCCATCTGGTACTAAGTGTGAGTTTACTAAGTCTTCAATATGATGTCTAAATGTAGATAATACCATTTCATGGATTGAATCATCATCTAAGATTTCATTTCTCTTTTTATAGATTATTTCTCTTTGATTATTCATTACATCATCATATTGTAGTAATTGTTTACGAATATCAAAGTTATTTCCTTCAACTCTTTTTTGAGCTGTTTCTATTGATCTTGTAAATGTTTTAGAACGGATTGCTTGATCTCCAAGACCCATATTCTTCATCATTTCTCCGATTCTATCTGAACCGAATCTTACCATTAAATCATCTTTCATTGATACGAAGAATTGAGTATATCCTGGATCTCCTTGACGACCAGAACGTCCACGTAACTGATTATCGATACGACGTGATTCATGACGTTCAGTACCAACTACGCATAATCCACCTAGTGCTCTTATTTCATCAGATAGTTTAATATCTGTTCCACGACCAGCCATGTTTGTTGCGATTGTAACTGACTTTTGTTGTCCAATGTTTGCGATAATTTCTGCTTCACGAGCATGGTTTTTAGCATTTAACACTTGATGTGGAATTTTTGCTTGTTTTAATAAATTACTAATAAGTTCAGATGTTTCAATTGCTATAGTACCAATTAATACTGGTTGCCCTTTTTCATATCTTTCTTTTACAAATTCTACTATTGCTTTATACTTAGCTTCTTTTGTCGCATAAACTAAGTCTGGAGCATCTATTCTTATTACTGGCTTATTTGTAGGTATTTCTATAACATACATGTTATAAATATTTCTAAATTCTTCTTCTTCTGTTTTAGCAGTACCTGTCATACCAGATAGTTTTTGATACATTCTAAATAAGTTTTGGAATGTAATAGTTGCTAAAGTCTTTGTTTCTTGATTGATTTCTACTCCTTCTTTAGCTTCTATTGCTTGATGAAGTCCATCAGAGTATGCTCTTCCTTTCATCAAACGTCCAGTAAATTGGTCTACTATTACTACTTCTCCATCTTGTACTACATAGTCTACATCATTTTTCATTGAGTAGTTTGCTCTTAATGCTTGATTAATATAATGTAGTAATGATGAGTTGTCTATACTATATAAGTTATCTATATGGAATGTTTTTTCTGCTTTATCTGAACCTGATTCAGTTAAGTTAACACTTTTTGTTTTTTCATCATAGATAAAATCTGTTTCTTCTTTTAAACTTTTTGCAAATCTATCAGCATCAATATATAGATTAGCACTATGCATATCTCCACCTGAAATAATTAATGGAGTTCTAGCTTCATCGATTAATACTGAGTCAACCTCGTCGATAATTGCAAAATTTAGAGGTCTTTGTACTCTATCTTCTTTTCTTACTACCATGTTATCTCTTAGGTAGTCGAATCCTATTTCGTTATTTGTTGAATAAAGTATGTCACAAGCATAGGCTTCTTGTTTTTCTCTAGGTGTTAAGTCTCTTGTATTTACTCCGACAGTTAATCCTAGGAATCTATGAATTCCTCCCATCCATTCAGCATCACGGCCTGCTAGGTATTCATTGACTGTAATAATATGAACACCTTTTCCGTCTAAGGCATTTAAATATGCTGGTAGTACTGATGTTAATGTTTTACCTTCACCTGTTTTCATTTCAGCAATATTACCATAGTGGATTGCTAAGGCACCAAGGATTTGAACATAGAAGTGTTTTTCTCCTATTACACGGAATGATGCTTCTCTAGCGGTTGCAAATGCATCTATTAAGATATCATCTAATGTTTCTCCTGCTGCTAATCTTTCTTTAAATTCAGCTGTCTTGTTTTGTAATTCTGTATCAGTTAGTTTTGAATATTCTTCATCTTTTTCTATTATTTTATCAGCAAGAACTGTAAATCTTTTTAATTCTTTATATTCATGATCAAATAATTTTCTAAGAAAACCCAATCTAATCATCTCCTTCAGTATTATATTTTACCAAAATTTTCAAAAAAAGTGAAACGATATTATTATATCAAAAAAAAGAGTACTTGGGTACTCTTTTTATATATTCTATTATTCAGCTTCTAATAGTCCATAATTTCCATCTTTTCTCTTATATACAACAGCAGGTTTATCTGTCTCACTATCATTATACATATAGAAATCATGTCCTAATAGTTCCATTTGAAGAATTGCTTCTTCTTCACTCATAGGTTTTACTTCTACGAGTTTTCTTCTAATAATTTTTTTAGAATCATTATTGTCTTTAGTGACTTTTATACTTTCAAAATTAAAGTCATAACTTGTTTTAGATTGTTTTGACATTAACTTTGTCTTATTTTTTCTAATTTGCCTTTCTAGCTTATCGATTGTTTTATCGACAGCTGCATAGAAGTCTTCTTGTTTTTCTTCAGACCTCAAAATAACTGTTTTAAGTGGTATGGTAATTTCCACACGTTGTTCATGACCTTTTACTTTTACTATGACATTAGCTCTAATATTTTCACTATTTTCAATATACTTATCTAATTTAGCTAATTTCTCTTCAATGTAATCTTTCATAGCACTAGTAATTTTTAATTTGTCTCCATGAATGATAATTTCCATACTATCCCTCCTTTATACTTAAAGTATAACACTACACTATGGGAAAATATAGGATTTATTTATGGGAAATTATGTGATATAATAATATTGTTGTGGGGAAATAAAAAAGGTAAGATTAATTCTTACCTTTTTTTGTGAATAAATTTCTAATTTTACTACTTACTGTTTTTGTAAGTTTTGGGCTTTTATCTGAAATAATTGATGTATGGAATACGAACCATAATACAATTATAAAGATTATTATATATATTGTTTGTCCTACTACTTGGTCTTTTAATGTATAGAAGATTGATGCTGCAGCAAATAGTAAGTTAATTAAATATATTATTAATACTGTTGTTCTTGGTGAGAAATTCATTCCAAGTAATTGATGATGCAAGTGCTCTTTATCTGCTTGGAATGGTGGTTGTCCTTTTAATAGTCTTCTTATTATTGCAAACAATGTATCTAGGATTGGTATTCCTAATATTGTTATTGGTACAAAGAATGAGATTAATGCTGGTCCTTTGAATTCTAATAATGTAATAATGGCAATTATGAATCCCATGAATGTGGCTGCATCTCCAGCAAATATTTTAGCAGGATTAAAATTATGAAGTAAGAAACCTAAAGTTGATCCCAACATTATTAGAGTTAGTATCATAACTAATGTTCCGGCTCTTCCTTGATAGAATCCGATGATAGCAATTGTTGCGAAGAAAATACTACATATTCCTCCACTTAATCCATCAAGACCATCTATTAGGTTTATAACATTGCTACAAGCTACTATAAACAGTATTGTTATTGGATAAGCTAATATACCAAAGTCAAATGAAAAGCCAAAAGCTGTGATATTATTTAGTATAATTCCACCATAGAAGACAATTATGGATGCAGCTACTATTTGAGCTAAGAATTTTTGATAAGCTCTTATTTCATGTATATCATCTACTATGCTACATAATATGATAATAAAACTTCCTATTAGGATAGAGTTCATTCTTACGCTTTGTTCTCCAAAGAGCATATAGCCAAATAAGAAGCCTAAGAATATTCCTACTCCGCCAAGTTTTGGAGTTGTTTTTTTGTGAACATGTCTATTTCCTTCTGCTGATCTTGGAACATCTACTGCACCAATATGAACAGCTACTTTTCTCATTAAAAACATTATCAGTGCTGAGAAGATGAAGGTAATTAATACTATTTTACTTGCTTCTAACACTTGATATTTCATAAATACCACTTCCTAAATAAATTATAGCAAATATTAAATAAAAAGAAAAACCATTTTATTGGTTTTCCTCTAATAGCTTAATATTATTTAGTAATACTCCTGTTCCTTCGGCTACACAAGTTAATGGTGTTTCTGCCATTAATATTGGGACAGTTAACTTTTCTTCTAATAACTCTTGTAGTCCATTTAGCTTTGCTCCCCCACCTGTTAGGATAATTCCTTTATCAACAATATCTGCGGATAATTCTGGTGGTGTTTCTTCTAAAACACTTGTTGTTGCTTTTACTATTCTTTTTATTGAGTCATCTAGGGCTTCTTTTACTTCTTCTTGATTTATTTCTATTGAGTCAGGAAGACCTGTGTTTAGATTTCTACCTTTTACTTCTTGCTTTTTCTTTTTATCAGGATTAAATACGTTAGCAAAGTTTATTTTTATATCTTCTGCTGTTTGTTCTCCTATTAGTAATTTATATTTTTCTTTTATGTATTTAATAATATCTTTATCCATAGCATTTCCTGCTACTTTTATTGATTCTGATGATACTATGTTTTTTAGTGATAAAACTGCTATATCTGTTGTCCCACCACCAATATCTACTACCATATTACCTGATGGTTTATCAATTTCTAATCCTGCTCCTATGGCTGCTACTTTTGGTTCTTCTTCTATAAATACTCTTCTTGCTCCTGTACGTTCTGCTGCTTCAATAATCGCATTCTTTTCAATTGGGGTAATATTAGTTGGACAGCATATTAATATTCTTGGTCTTTTAAATAGATTCATTCCTTTGATCTTTTTAATAAATGTATTTAGCATTATTTCTGTTAATTCAAAATCTGCTATTACTCCATCTTTCATTGGTTTAATAGCTTTTATTTTGTCGCCAGTTCTACCTAGCATTTCTTTTGCTTCTTCTCCTACTGCTATTACTTTCTTTGTTTCTGTGTCTATAGCAACTATACTAGGTTCATTTAAAACTATTCCTTTACCTTTTATATATATTAAAACATTTGCTGTTCCTAAGTCTATTCCAATATCTTTTGAAAACATAGTATCAAGTCCTTTCAATTAATTATTTTATCAATATTTAGGATAAAAAAAAAGAGATTTCTCTCTTAAACTATTTTTATTGATAAAAATACATCATATAAGCAGTTTGTTATTAAATAAATCATTGATAAGCCTAATAAAAAGTAGAATACTCTAGCTTGTAATACTCTATTTTTTTTAAATATTCCATTGATATTTACTGATTCCATTGCCCATATTACTAGAACTGATACTAATATGTATAAGATAAACTTTGGTGTCATTAGTTATTCTCCTCATATTCTATTATTTCATTAACTCTTCTTTGATGTTTTTCTTCTATCGATGCTTGTGTTTCTACAAAGGTTTTTACTATATCAATAGCTTCTTCAAGTGTTGTTTTTTCTCCAAAGGCAACAATATTAGAATTATTATCATTTCTGGTATACATTGCTTCTTCTTTATTTGATACTTTAGCACAACGTATTCCTTTTACTTTATTGCAGGCTATTGAGATACCTATTCCAGATCCACATATAGCAACTCCATAATCTACTTCTTTATTAGCTACTGCTTCTCCTAATTTAAAGGCATAAATTGGATAATCTGTTGATTCTTCATTGTTTGTTCCATAGTCTACGAATTCATAATTTAAGTTCTTTTTTAATTGTTCTTTTAATTTAAAACCTCTATGATCACTTGCTATTCCTATTTTCATATAATCGCCTCTTTCTATTTTTATTATATGATAAGCACATAAAAAAAGCTACTATTAAGCAGCTTCTTTTTGATCAAATCCATATTTTTTGTTAAATTTATCAACTCTACCTGCACGAGATGCTCTTGATTGTTTTCCTGTATAGAAAGGATGACATTTAGAACAAACTTCAACATTAATTTCTGGTTTTGTTGATTTAACTGTGAATGTTTCTCCACATGCACATGTTACTGTACAATCTTGTACTTCTGGATGTATATCTTTTTTCATACTATCTCTCCTTCCGCCATGACTTCCTATAAGTCATAGTAATTCAAATCGTTTATTAGTATAGCAAGAATTGTCTTATTTTGCAAGTGTTTTGTTAGTTTAAACATCTTTTAATGATATTTTAGCTCCTACAGAAGTTAATTTTTCTATTATTGATTCATAACCTCTTAGGATATGTTCTACATTTGTAATGGTTGTTTTTCCTTCGGCTTTTAGAGCTGCTGCTACCATTGCTGCTCCAGCGCGTAAGTCTGTTGCTACTACGTCGTCACCTTTTAATGGTGTTGGTCCAAGTATTGTAGCTGTTTGATTTTTAACTGTTATATCTGCACCTAATTTATTTAAGTATGGTATATGCATAAATCTATTTTCCCAAATAGTTTCTACTGTTTTTGATTTACCATTACATTGTGTTTGTAATACTGTGAATGGTTGTTGTAGATCTGTTGGGAATCCTGGATATACGGCTGTTTTAATAGTTGTTGATTTATATGTATCTTTTTTATTTGTAATTACATAATCTGTTCCTATTTCAAGATCTACTCCTATTTCTTCTAACTTAGAAATTAAAGCATCTAAATGTTCTGGTATTAAATTATCGATTTTTAATGGGCTACCGCATAATGCTCCTATTATAATATAAGTTCCGGCTTCAATTCTATCTGGTATTACTTCATGGAAGCATTGATGTAAGTAATCAACTCCTTCTATTTTAATAGTAGAAGTTCCGGCTCCTGATATTTTTGCTCCCATATTATTTAGGAATGTTGCGACATTAACAATTTCTGGTTCTTTTGCAGCATTATCAATTACTGTTTTTCCTTTTGCTTTTACAGCTGCTAACATAATATTGATTGTTGCTCCAACTGAGGCAATATCTAAATAAATATTGGCTCCTTTTAATTCCTTAGCTTCAACAATATATTTATTTTTTTCATTTTTTACTGTTGCTCCTAAAGCTTCAAAGCCTTTTAAGTGTAGATCTATTGGTCTTGCACCTATTGAACAGCCTCCTGGAAAATACATAACTGCTTTTTTATATTTACCTAGTAGGGCCCCCATGAAATAATAAGAGGCTCTTAATTTTTTAGAATATTCTTCAGCTATTTCTATATTTTCCATATCTTTTGGATTGATAACTACGCTTTCGCTAGCTCTTTTTACATCGACTTTTAAAGCTTTTAAGATATCACATAAGGCATCTGTATCGGTGATTTCTGGAACGTTACAAATTGTAGCTTCCTCATCAGTTAAAATAGCAGCTGGAATTAGTGCAACGGTAGCATTTTTGGCACCACTTATTCTAATAGTACCTGTTAAGTCTTTTCCCCCAATGATTTCCATTACTTTCATAGTTTTTCCTCCTTTTTTAACTTTTTACTCTTTCCCAATTTAATCATATTGTTCTTTACATTTTTTGTCAATAAAATAGCTGTTTTATATGTAAATAAAACAGCTATTTGACATTTTTAAAGATAAATATCATTCGATCTTTTTCTGATAAATCTTTTTTTACTTCTATTTCAACATTATCAAGATATTCATGGATTAAATTTATTAGATCATTTGCTTGTTCATAACCTATTTCTAAAGCTATTAAACATTTATCTTTCATATTATTATTTATATTTTTAAATATTTTTTTATAACAATCTAGGCCATCTACTCCAGCGTATAAAGCTAGATGTGGTTCATTATTTTTTACTATGTCTTCTATTTCTTCATCTTCTTTAATATAAGGAGGATTACTTATTATGACATCATATTTTTTATTTATATTTGTTAACATATCATTTTCTATTAAATTAGCTTTTGAATTTAGTTTTTCACAGTTTTTGTGAGTAACTTCTAATGCTTCTTTAGATATATCTATTAAATCCACAGATTTTGTTGATACTTTTTTTTCTAAAGTTAATCCTATTACTCCTGAACCTGCACCTAAATCAACTATATCCACAGGTTCTGTGAAATATTCATTTATATACTTAATTGTATTTTCTACTAATTCTTCTGTTTCAAAACGTGGTATTAATACTCTTTCATCAATATAGAATTTTATTCCATGAAAGTTAACATTTCCTATTACGTATTGAAGTGGTTTGCCACTTTCTAGTGCTAAAACTTCTTTTTTGTATAAAGCTGCTGTTGGTATATCAACTGGTTCTTCTAAACATGTTAATAATTCTAATGGGTTTTTATTTAGAAGTTCTGCCAATAAGATTTTAGCATGGTCAGAGTGAATATGTTTTTTTCCAAAGACTAATAAATCTTCTATAGTCATTTAATCACTCCTTTTTCTTAATACATATACCTTTTTTTCATCTTCTGTTCTTTGATAATCTTCTTTTAATGATATTTGTTCTAATAATAAGTCTAATTCTTTTGCTTCTATATGATTAGTTTCTTTTTTACAAATTGGACAAAATAACCATTTACGATGAAATGTTTTCTTTTGTTTATTTTGCTTTCTCATAATAGGAAAGACATTACCACATTCTGGGCATATTAAATCTGTTTTGATTGTTTTTTTATTCACTTACTTCTCCTTGAAGCTTTCTTTTTTGATCTTCTTGAATTAAAGCATTTATTATATCATCTAATGCTCCATCCATTACTCTATCTAGATTATTAGTAGTATAACCTATACGATGGTCTGTTACTCTATTTTGTGGATAGTTGTATGTACGTATTTTTTCAGCTCTATCTCCAGTACCAATCTTACTACGTCTTTCATTACCTTCTTTTTCTAATCTTTCTTGTTCTTGTAATTCATATAGTCTTGTTTTTAATACTTTCATAGCTTGTTCTTTATTTTGAATTTG
>CAMOYT010000053.1 GCA_946630315.1 uncultured Bacillota bacterium
TCCTCCTTATACCCTTTTTTTATTAATTTCTTTTTTAATCTTCTTTTTATTCTATGTAACCTAAATAATATTGCTTTATTTGTTACATTAAATTCTTTAGCTATTAATGTACTACTTGGCTTTTCATCATAGCCATCTAATCCATAATACATTTTTAGTACAATTCCATCTTTTTCATTTGGTAAACTGTCTATAATTTTTACTAATTCTTCTTCTGATATTTTATCTATTACTTCTTTTTCTACATTGTCTGGTGCTACTAAGAAATCTCCAAATTCTTCTTCATCAGAAATAGGCCAATTAATAGATACATCTTTACCATTTGGATTGCATCTTCTTTCTGCTGTTTTATAACACAGATAATGCTTTATTTCATTTTCTATACATTTAACTAAGTATGTTGATGTTACTTTTTCATCTGGTAAAGCCTTAACTCCCTTTATTAATCCATCTATTCCAGCATCTATATAGGCTTGATGTTCATCTTCTGTTTTCCAATGTAACTTTAATTTTTTAATAGTAAAATGTATTAAGCCAATATTATCTAATACTAGATTTTCATTTTCCATTAACTACTCTACACATTGGACTATTAAAATATTCATCTATTGGCTTATTGTAACAATCTGCTTGAATCATAGTAGTTATTATTCCTATCAATAATAAAGTAGCTCCTAATATAATTAATATTCTCATTACATCATTCATAACATTTCCTCCAAATACTTTAATACATCAAAATCTTCTTGCTTTTTCCTATTGTCTATTTTTTCTCTTTCTGTTGCACTTTCTAATTCTTTAGAATTCCTTGATTGTCTTATAAATCCCTCTGTTAATATATTTCCTTGAATAACATCTAGTAAATGATCTATTCTCATAATGTCATATCTATCATTGCCTATATTACTTTTCTTTTTCTTAGCTGCACTTCTTTTTATATGTGCTTGGTAATTCTCCAGATAATTCACTAAATCTTTATATTCATATGGATCTAAATTAATTGTTTTCATTTTCCCTCCTTTTTTCTTCTTTTGTTATTAAATCTATGAATAATAAAAATTGTCTATAAAAGTTTTTATACTTAGTTTTATCTGCATATGTATTTCTTAAATCTTCTGCTAATACTTCATTTCTTTTTTCTTGAATATTCTTTTCTCTTAATACCTTGTAATATTTTCTTTTCCAATAATACTTGTCCTTATTTTTACTAAGCTCTTTATTTATTTTTTTAATAAATGATTTTAGCTTTTTAAACCTCTTTTTCATTCTTCTTCTCCAATACTTTTAACTTAAATAAATCTTTATCTTGATAATATGGAATGCCATGATATATTGGTAACATTTTCATATGACATTGAAGTAAAATATCACATGGCATAATATCTTCAATTATTACTACATCATTCTTAACAGAAAAATATAGTTTTAATTGTCCATAACATTTTACAAATAAATCATCTATTGGAATATCTACAGAGTAGATTCCATCTTTCTTACCTAATACAATTAAATTAGGCATAATCTGAAATATTAAGTATTTATATGACTTCATAAAATACTTCTTTAATCCCTTTAACTTTTTCTTATAATCATTTTCATCTAATATCACTACATTCTTTTTTAATAAGTTAGTATTGACCATTTATATCATTTACTTGTTGTATTATCATAAGCAGCCCATTATATTGCCATACATTCATTTCTCTAATGTTAGTGATATTACATACTTTTTTAATCCAATCTAGTTGTATAAAATATTTATTTAATATTGTGTATAATCTTTCTATTTGTTCTTCATTAATCTTTTCCATTATTTAATCCTCCTAATCAAATCTTTGAGTTAATTTGTTATAAGAATATTTAGTTAATCCTAAAGATCCATTTCTGTTTTTACCAATTAAGAAACTAATGTTCACTTCATCTTTGCTTATATTCTTATCTTGTAACTCATCATGCATTAATATTACTGTTGTTGCTGATTGCTCCAATTCTCCAGAGTCTTTAAGCTCTGATATTTTAGGTAATTGTTTATTATCTGCACTTCTATTAAGCTGGCTAACTAAAAATATTGTGCAATCATAATCTAGGCTAATCTGTCTTAGCTCTTTAACTATTCCAGTTAAGTTTTCATAAAGAGTGGATTCCTTTTTAGCCTTAATTAAGCCTACATGGTCGATAAAAGCTATAGTATGACCATTCTTACATTCATTCATTATTTTTCTTCTAATACTGGCTACTGTTTGTCCTTGTGAATATATTTTTATTTGTTTCTTAGAAATATTTTCACATGCTCTTTCTATTGCCTCTTTTTGATGTGGAGTAGCTGGACTATCTAAATACTTCATGTCTATCTTTGAATTAATAGAAACTAATCTCTGATATATTTGCTTTTCTGATATTTCCATATTGAAGTAAAGGCAATTATATTGATCTGATAAATCTTCTAATAGATTTAAGCAGAATCCACTTTTTCCTAATCCAGTTCTTGCAGCTATTATTACTAAGTCATGCTCTTGAATATTGGCTGTATCAGATAATTTCTTAAATCTAAAGCTGATATTCTTATTTTTAGAATTAATTAATTGAAATATCTCTTTACTATTTAATCTATTATCATCTAGCTTAATACTCATGTTTTCTAGCTTATGAATGCCATCTAGCATTTCTTCTTTAGTTATTTGTTGACTTTTAAATTGATTGATAATTAACAACATTTCATTATCAATATATTTCTGGAATAATAAATCTTGAAAATAATCATAGTCATTAACTTGTAATAAAGTATCTGATAATAATTCAGTTAATTTAGGAATAATCTTATTAGCTGGATGTTTTATAGTAAAAGCTGTCTTATATGTTTCTGCTAATCCTATAATGCTTATAGATTGAATATCTTCATATTGTTTTTTTAATAAATTAAATATAAATTTATTTTCTTCTGATAGAAAATGTTGTCCTGTTATTACTGTTCTTTTAAATAGTTCTGGCTTTAGTAATAAATGTCCTAATATTATTTCTTCTATGTTATTATTCATTAAAGTTCTTTATAGTAATTAATAATTTCTTCTTTTTCTTTTTTATTAGTCTTTTTATTACTAAATTCATTTAAGTAATTATTAACATCTTCTATTGTATTTAAATTATTCTGTTTCCAATTAAATAAAACTCTATCTATATACTTTATTGTTTTAGCATTATGTAACATAGCTTCTTTTATTGCTAATACTATAATTTCTTTATCATAATCCCATTTATTTATTACTTCATATTCTATAGGAGATAATACTCTACCTATATTTTTTTCTACTACTTCAAATATACTTTCTTTATTTATTTCTTTTATATCTTCTTCTTCTTTATTCTCTTTAATCGTATGTTGATACCCTATCAATATATGTTGATACCCTTGTATTGATTTTCTTGTTAATTTAATAACTCTTTTTTCAATCATTTTTCCTTTATATTCATAGTCAACATCTATATATTCTTGATCTTTTAAGTTGTTAATCCATTTACTTATTGCTTGTGGAGTTGTATTATATAATCTTGCAAAATAATTATTACTTGCATAACATTCTCCAGAGTAATTAGTTAATGCTGTTATTTCTCCATATAATACTTTTTCACTAAATTTTAGTTTTTCATCATATCTAACTTCTGCTGGAATAACAGCATAATAGTTAGGCTTTTCCTCAACCATAATTACCTCCTAAAAACTCATATTTTCAATTAATCCGATTATTACTACTGTAGCTACAAATAATAAGCCTAATAAGATAATTTGAAATCTTTCTTGTCTTTGTGCTGCCTTATATTTTCTGATGTTTTCTTTTCTTACTTTTATTTGATTAGCTTTAATAATTTCCCCCATTTTTTTATTTTCAATTAGATCTACTTTTGAATACATATTTCATTCTCCTTCTTATTCTTTAATATTTTTTAATTAGTTATTTTTAATATTTTTTTTAAATAATTCATAATAATTTCTTTGATACCTATTACATAAAAAATCAATTTCATTAATTGTCCATTCACTCTTTCCAGCAAATCTCCTACATACTGTTAGATGTGATAATCCAAGTAATTTAGCAAGACTTCTTTGTGTATCTCCATGCTTAGCCATTTCTCCAATAAGCTCTGGGTATAATAAATTTTTCATAGCTTCTCCTTTCTGGAAAACAAAAAGCTCTCAAGACATTTTATCTTGAGAGCTAAGTTCTTAATTTTGATATTATGTTAACTTCTCTAAGATAAAATAGCTGATAAGTATTTTTGTTACCCTTTACACTTACCATTATACTATTGATTTAATTTTAGTCAATACTTTAATATTTATTTTTTATCAGCTTTACATCAACTAACATAATATTATCAGAATTAATATATTGAATTATTGTATTATTTCCTTATTTTATAATAAATAAGGATTAATATTATTCCTTATTATATATTATAAATAAGGTTAATAATAATTAATCCTATTAAATAATTTAATAAGGTTATAATACTTTTTTTAAAATTGAATTTTAGTCTTTTTATTCTTTGTTTTTTCTTTTTATCATTCATCATCATTTTATCATAGTCATATTTAGAATAATATTTACCATTATAATTATATTCAATATCTAATATTTTCCATCCCATAGATGTAATATCTCCAATGTTATAATTTAATGATGTGTTTCTTATTCTATTTAATATTGTACCATCTTTCTTTTGATAAGTTACTTGTATCAACCTACTCCACCTCCTTTAATGGGGGAATATTTTAACACATTTTACTTAAAATGTCCAATATTATTAATTTAAGCAACAAAAAAAGACTAGGAAAACCTAGTCTATTTTTGAATTAAAAAGTCTTGTAATTCTTTTTGTGCTGATTCCAATTTGTCCTTAGAATTACCATTTATTTCATGGCTTACTAAAGCTAATACTGAATTGCATAATACTTTGGTAAATCCATCTTGTTCTTTAGTTGCATCTTCTACTTTTCTTAACCTTTGTTCATGGTCTTTAAGAATAGTATCATGTACTGTAATCTTACTTTCTTTTTTCCATTCTCTAATTAATTTAATAGCTCCACCTATTACAGATATTGCTCCACATAAAGCAAGTAATACCATTATAAAAGTTTTAATATCATTAAAATTCATTCTTTTTATTCCTTTCTATTATGCTGTTCTTTTCCATACATAAACTCCTAAATAATAAGGATAATATGCTTGTCCACCTCCAGCATCTGATGTATTTACACCACTTACACCTTGCCATGCATTACCACTTGTAAAATTAGCAGTTGATCCACTATTTCCATATTGTGCTACTCTTTCTACAGAGTGATTATGTGATGGTATTGATGATAATGGTATTTTATGCTCTGATGATGTACCAGCTAAAGTACCAGCATTTTCAGTTACTATCTTTAAATAAGCATCTCCAGTTATTTGTTCCCATGTACCACCAAATAATGTTTCTGGATTAGTTGCTGCTACAGAGATGTAAATACTACCTACTGGGTAAATCATATCATATATTGTTTTTCCTAATATTTCAAGGCTTGTTTCTTGTGTAGGGAAGCAATCTATTCCTATTGATCTTTTTAATCTATCTATGTAGAAAATAGGCATTCCTCTATCTACTGAAAGATTGTAAGTAGTAGATGCCCCTGTTCTATCTGTTAATTTAACTTGTACATCCCATTGATAAAGATTATCTAATGTAATTACAGCTGTTACATTATCTTGTAATGTTTCATATGCTCCATAAGTGGAATCAGATGCCTTTTTATATCTTACTTGAATAGTAATTGTATTTTTATTATCTAGGCTTGAATAATTAGCATCTACATTAATATCAGTTTCACTATAGAAGTTACTTTGTCTATTTAAAGTAATAATAGCATTAGGCTGTTGCCATTCTAATATTTGTAAATTTAATGTCTTAGATGTTGTCAAATTCCTAGAGTCTATAACAGTTACTACAGCATCTATATTTTGTGCAATATTTAAAGTTCCTACATCTATGCTAACACTTGATCCAGATAATGTAGCATCATAATCTACACCATTTATTGTTACCTTAGCACTACTTAAAGAAGCATAATTTAAGGCTCTAGCATTAGTAATATTTACTCTTAATGTACTTATATTCTGGATTAATTGTTGATTGTTCTGGGTAATTGCTACAGCTGTAGAATTAGTATCTAAATAGGCACAATCAAATGTAGGATTAGAATTTACTACATTACAATAGAAAACAACTGACTTAGTTCCTATTAATGTACTACCATTGTAAGTATCAACATAAATAGTACCACTACCAGTTGCAGCATTTGGAATATCTTCACTAAAATCTGCTGGAATAGACCATTGACAATTATCTGTTACATTAGTAGCTATAGTACCACTTTTATTGTACCATGAATATCTTACTGTATGTGTAAAGGCTGTGCTTTTTCTATTCATATGTATATAAAATGGATCTCCACCTATAGCTCCTACATTAGATGTTGTATTAGGCCATGTTATACATGAAGGCTGACTAGCTCTAGCTATAGTTGGTAAAGAGAATGTACCTTGTGCTGTACCACTTGTATATGATGTTGATAATGTACCACCTAAAGAATGTGAATAACTACCATCTGAATTATGATATAGTGTTACATATTGATTAGTTACTTCATAATCTCCTTTATTGTATCTGGTACTTAATGTTGTATTACTTCCCCAAACATTGGCTGTACCTCTACTCCATGCTACATAACTATTTGTAACATGTAATATACCCCAAAACTTAACATATGAAGTATTGTTTTCTGTTGATTGACTTATTAAGTCATAACCTATTTCATAATTACAACCACTTAAATATACTCTAGCTACTGATCCCATTAACTACCACCTCCAGCTACATTTACAAATCCAATACCATCATTAACTACTGTTCCATTTTCAGTAATTGTTATTGGGATTATTCTCATCTTATTAACTAATGTTATTTCTTCTTCTGTAACTGTCTTTTTCATGTGAAATTGATCTTTATCAACCCAATAAATTTTTTCATTGTTTCTATCATAACCAGCAAATCCTACTTCATTATTCATTAATACATAAGAGCCATCAGATCCATACATTTTTAAGCCACCCTTATTGATTTCTGCTATTAAGTTATTGGCTTCATCATAGACTTCTATTTGTCCATTCTGATTTAAGTTACTACCTAATTTTAATGTTCCACCTTTAATAAGATCAGCTGTTAAATTAATAACATTAATATTTTCCATATTTAAAATATTGTCTATTGTCCATGCACTACTAAATGTGCCATTAATTCCAGTATTGCTAAAGCCTATACCACCATTATTTATCATTATTACATTAGTAGCTGTTTCTTTAGGCAATCTATCTACTATAAGTATTTTATCTCCCTCATATATTACATAAGAGTTACTTAAAGCTCCCCATATTTGGCTTGTAGCTTGATCTAATTCATTAGATAATGTAACTGCTAATGTACTATTTTCTTCTTGGATTAGCTGCTCTGTATTGGCTGTAATACTAGACATTAAATCACTTAATTTAGGAGTAAAATTTCCAAATTCTAATTCAGTATATTTTTCTAAAATGCAATCATATGTGTAGCTTATAATTCTAGTCATTATATTAATACCTAGTTTTTCATCTATAACTTCTACCCTATCTCCTACATCAGAGACTTTTTCAACATTAGCAGATAAAGTATAGTTTACTTTAGGTAATGTGTTTTCACTTACATATAATTGTGCTTGTGCTGTTAAGTCATTTATTAGAGCTTGTTTATATGCTGTTTCATTTAATTCTCCAGTTTCTGGATCTTTATAATCATCTTCTACTATGTCATTCTGTTCAAATGATACTGTCTTTGTATAAGGTATTTCATATTGTGTAGCAGAAGTAATATATAAACTAGCTTCTGGATCTAGTTCATTCAAAAGAATCCCATCTTTTCCTACTGGTAACAATTTAGTTACTACATCATCCCAGTTATAAGTTGCTGTTATTTCTTTTAAATTTTTAGCATATCTGATTGTAACTCCATTATCTTGACCTATTTCATTGTAAATACCAATGCTCCAATTATCTCTTACTAAGTGGCCACCCCACCTCTCTAATACCACTTGAATTGCCTCATATAGGCTCTTTCTGACACATCTATAGGAATCAGTATCAGTTATATTAGAAATCGTTGTAAATGGGCTTAAATCACTTGTAGCATTGTTTAAATGGTCTAATGCATCATTACAATTCTTATCTACAACATAACTATCTTCAATTAAGTAATTAAGGCTATCATAAAATACATGATTAGCCTTAATCTTAATCTTTCTTCTATTTTTCTCTACATTAGTAATTCTAAATGCTTGTTCCCCTTGTGGAGTATTAGCAACTAATATGTTATTAGGAATTAAATAATCACTATATTTAATTATTCCATTAGATGTTTCATTTTCTAATGGTGCTTCTATTTCCAAATAAAAAGCTCCATTATCTTCTTTATGTACAGAAGCCTTTGAAGCTGTTAATACTAAATCTCCATTATTTAAATATACCTTGTCTGTAGTTCTAAATACTTTAATCATTACAACCACCTCTGATAATTAGTGATTGTAGCTTTTGTTAGATTTCCACTAAATCTTAAATCATTTTCTCCTACAGCCAATTTAAAGTTAGAATAATCTCCAGTTACTTGCCTATTAGCTAATGCTCTAGTAGTAGGATTATAGGCTTCCATTTCAGCTGTATTTATTACTATTTCATTTACTTCTGATAAATCAACTTGAAACATCTGTATATCATTTAAATATATATCTACTATTCCAGTACCTTCTAAATCTAATGTAGGCTTAGCATA
>CAMOYT010000054.1 GCA_946630315.1 uncultured Bacillota bacterium
ATTTTATTTACTGATAAGATAGATCCTAAAAATCCATTTAAAGGTAAAGATACAATGAGAGCTATCTAATTTCGGGGGATGTATGAGAGATATTGTTGACTTAGGAGATAGAGAATATCAAAGTATTATGAGTATGGCTACTACTTTACCTGTTCTTGGTGAGGGAGCTGAGGGTACTTGTGTATTAGGACTTGATGGTTATGCTTATAAGATTTATGATGGTATTACTGATTATGAATATGATATTGATGATATTATTATGGAAGATGAATTTAAATTAGATTCTTTTGCTTTTCCTAATAGATTATATATTTATGAAGGAGAATTATGTGCTTATAGAATGAGAATTGTTTATCCAAACTTATTTGATTTGGAATCAGATAAAGCAATCGATAATGATAAGTTATTTAAAGCAATTGAGTCTTATATTAAAGACTTAAGAGTTATATCTGAAAAAGGTATTTATACTTATGAACTTCCATTTAATTTATTATTTGATGGAGAACATTTAGTTGGTGTTGATACTCCTTCATATAAGAGATTAGATCATAATACTTTTATTGAGAATTTAGATATACTTAAGTATGCTTTAGATGCTCAATTTGATATTTTAAATGAAAGAAATGGTAAAACTACTTATCCTAGTTATGAAAATAAAATTATGCAATATAAAAAGCAATAATTAATATTGCTTTTTTATTTTGAAAAATATGCATTAAAGATGGCTGCCTCTTCTTTTTCTTTTTCTTGTTCTTTTTCTTCTTGTTTTCTTTCTTCCACTAATAGCTCTTCTTCAAAAGCAAATTTTGCCATTCTTTTAGCATTTGCTTCATCTCTTTCTTTCTTCATTAATCTACTAAATGAATACTCATCAAAGAAATATTTTCTAAGTAATGTTATAGATATAGGAGCATTTTTATGTAGTTCTTTATATAATTTTATTCTATTATAATAATCAATAAAGTCTTCATATAATTTAAATGGTTTTATTGTTAATTCTGGATAAAATTCTAAATTGTTTTTCTTACATAAACCCATTATATATTCAGCATAAGCTGGATTAGCATACATTATTAAGTTATCTTCATAATTTTCATTTGCTTTCATAAACACTTTATAATTTCTGTATGCTTGTAATTCATTTAATGGTAACATACTATAACTTATTGGCATTTTTTGAATATATTTTTTATATTTATCTCTTAATTCAATATCATCTAAATCTAAAAAACTAAATTTATTATCTGCTTCTTCGACAATATTATCTACTTTTTCAAAGCCTAATAGTATATCTTTTGGTCTAATTGAAGGTTCTTGATGTTGATTATTGTTCAATTCTTTAGAGATGGCAATTTGTCTTCTCCTTTTTTCATACATTACTCTACTTCTTAAAGGTAATCTAGAATAGATAAATTGATGATCTAACTCATCTAATTTATTGAATTCAGCATCAGTTAGTTTACTTAGATCTATACTATTAACCCATTTTTGGAAGGCTGTATTTAGTCTTTCAATATCTTTTGTTGTTTTTAAGATATTTATATAGTTTCTAATATTATTTATTGTTTTTTCAATACCTAAATTTATTAAACTACTATTTTGTATGTTATTTTTTATAAATTGAATAAATTCTTTTGTTTCTTCATCTAAGCCATTTATAATAATCTGTTTTTCACTAGAATAGATATTATTCTCTTTTATTCTATGTGATAGAACTATCAATGTTGAAATAGCTAATGCTTTATAGAAGTCATTATCCAATCTTCTTATTTCTTCTTTATTTCTAACATCCATATTATGACTATTAGACTCTTCTGCTTCATCTTCTAGAAAATGATGAGTTAATATGACAAAGTCATTTCCATCTACTATTTCATTATATTTTGGTAGCCTATCTTCTTTAAAATAGTTTCTTGAAGTCATAGTAATTAATAGATGTTTAATTAGAATCTTGTCTTTGTTTGAGATTTGATTAATCCACTCATATTCATTATTTTTGCTATTAATAATAGAATGTTCATCAATTTCTTTATTTTGTTTTTTAATATCTTGTATTAAATCATTAAATATTTGTTGAGCTAAGTTACTTCTATTCTTACTATTAATAAGAGTTTTTCTAGCTTTTTGTAATGGTATTTCTAGTGTTTCATCACTTAGCATATATAATAATCTTAAATTAAGTTCTGCTATTAAAGGATAGTCATTATTAAGATGTTCATCTTGTAATAGTTTTTCTTGTAATTTTACTAGTTCTTGTAAGGTTACTAGTACATCTTGTTTATTATAATTTTTAGTTTCTTTTGCTTCTTTTATTTTTTTATCTAGAAAAGCTGTTTGCTTTCTTATTACTTCTTCTTTTGAATCTTTTTTTGATGATGCTTTGCAAATTAATGGAAAGAATACTTTAGTATAGATATCTTCATCTAAGTCTTTATATAGATCTAATACTTTATTGTCTACCAATTTATCTAAATAAGCTTCATAGACAAATGAGTAAGCTCCTATTCTAGGATCGTTTCTTAAAGTATCTATTAGTTGTTCTTTAGTTTCGTATATCACTTGCATCACATCCTATTATAATTATAGCAAAATTAAAAGAAGTTTTAAACTTCTTTTAGTTTTTTTTCTTAGGTTTTTTCTTTGGCTTTCTTTTTAATAGAAATACTATGATAATTATTAATAAAATTATTGGTATTATTATATGAATATTTAATTTTATAAATTTAATTATAGAAAACTTTGGTTCTTCTTTTAATGATACATCTATTGTAGTTAGATAATTATTTTTATAATATACTTTTACTTTGCCTAATATTTCATCTTTATGCATTTTATTAGTTATTAGTTTTTTGCCTTGATATTTATAAGTTAAATCTTTCTTAGTAAAAGTATCTTCAATATATCTAGTAATATTATTTGTACTTGAAAGAGACATTTTATCTTCTTTTAAATACTTAGTTGGCAATGTTACTAAGATATCTTTTTTATTTATTATTTCATGATAATCATAATTATCTCTTATATATTCATGTATTTTTTTATGATCTAGAAATTGTTTGGGTGTAGTTTTAGAGTATTCTGCTTTTGCTGTTACTAATAAAAAGTCTGTATTATCATAGTTAGCTAGTGTGGCGAGACATAGTCCAGCATCTCCTGTTGTTCCGGTTTTACCTCCTTTTATATAGTCCATTTCTAGATTATTAGTTTTGGTTAAAGTACTTCTAAATGTTAATAGTCCATCACTTGTAGTATATGTTTTAGTAGTTATTATTTCTTTAAATTCTTTATTTTTTAAAGCATATTTAAATACTGTTAATACATCATTTACTGTTGAATAATGATTTTCATCATCTAATCCAGTTGGATTTGTATAATTAGTATTTTCTAGATTTAGTTCTTTGGCTTTTTTATTCATTAATTTAATAAAATTATCATGAGATCCAGCTATATTTCTTTCTAATGCTTGGGCTGCATCGGCTCCACTTGGTAGTAATAATCCATATAATAGATCTCTATAAGATACTTTTTCTCCTACTCTAAATCCTGCTTGAGCTGCATTTGCTTCATATAATCCTTTAAAATCTTCATTAGTTAGAGTTATTTTCTCATCCAAATCTTTAATGTTTTCTAGTGACACTATAGCAGTAGTTATTTTAGTCAGAGACGCGATAGATACTTTCTCGTGGGAATTCTTTTCATATACTACTCTATTTTCTTTTGTATTATATAAAATAGCATTATTAGAATATATATCTATATCTACAGCATTAACATTAATAATACTTAGTAATAATATAATAATTGTCAATATCTTTATCTTTTTCATAAGATTATTATAATATAAAAAAAGAGATAATTCTATCTCTTTATTTTTTGTAGTGCTTGATATACTCCATAATATCCTCTTCCATAGTCATTTGGTAGATCATCTAGGTAATCTAAGACACTTTCATTATTTTTATCAGTATATAAATTTACATAAATATCTATTAATTCTTTTGGATATGCACAGTCATCTAAATATGATAAGTAATCATAATATTCATCAAATGATAATCTATGTAATTCTCTTCCGGCTAAAAAATTTAAAACTAATATGTTGTAGCAATAAATATCTGTATTCTTACTTGGGTAAGTTCTTTTTGCTTTATTTACTTTATACTTTTGAACAACATGAGTTTTTTTATCACAAGAAATGTATTTTGATTCTAATGGTTTTTGTCTTGTTGTTGCGGATGAATCTAGATCAACAGCAAATATATCATGTGTATCATTATTTACTAAGAAATTATATTCTTGTAAATCTCCAAAATAAAATTCTTGATCTCCTGATTGTACTTTTTTTAATAAATTTCCTATTTTTTTTAATACTTCTAGTTTTTCTTTATTAGGTATTTTTTTATTTTCTAAAAACAGATGTAAGTTAGTACAATTAGTTATTTCTTTTATTGTAAATCCTGATTTTATTCCTTGAATTGTTACTATTTCTTCTGGTAAGACTAATTCAGGATAAGTAGATAATTCACTTCTTTGTAATTCTTCTATTGTTCTTTCTTTTCTATGTACTCTTTTTTCATCTGTTAGGTATAATTTTTTTAATAAGTGTTGTGTTTGCCAATCTGGATCTTTTTTATAATAATACATTTTGCTTTCGGTACTTATTATTCCATGTAATGGATATTCTTTCAATCTAGAAACATCACTTTCTTTTAACGCTATCTCTTTCATATAACCATCCCCCATATGTGGCCATATTATATCATATTTTTGCTTTTTTTTCAAATCTATCAAAAAAGAAATAGTTAATTTTTCAACTATTTCTTTTCTTCTAATTTAACACTTACTAATTTAGATACTCCAGATTCTTGCATTGTAATACCATATAAAGTATTAGCATACTCCATTGTTTTCTTTTTATGAGTAATTATTAAGAATTGAGTCTTATCTTTATAATTAGATAAATATTTACCAAATTGAGAAACATTATTTTCATCTAGTGCTGCTTCTACTTCATCGAATAAGCAGAATGGTACTGTTCTAACATTTAAGATTGCAAATAAAAGGCTTATAGCAGTTAATGTTTTTTCTCCTCCACTTAAAAGAGATATTGTAGTTAGTTTCTTTCCTGGTGGAGAGGCAACTATATCTACTCCTGTTGTTAATAAATCTTCTGGATTAGTTAGTTTTAAATCAGCTGTTCCACCATTAAATAGTTCTTTAAATACTTTTTGAAATTCTACTTTAATCTTTTCAAAAGTTGTTGAGAACTCTTCTTTCATGACATCATCCATCTCATTCATGATATCAAGTAGTGTATTTTCTGCACTGAATAAGTCTTCTCTTTGTTTTGTTAAGAATTCATATCTTGTATTTACTCTTTCATACTCTTCAATAGCATTTATGTTTACCATACCTATTCTTTTTATATTAGCACGATAAGTATTTACTCTTAATCTAGCTTCTTCTGGTTCAATATCTAATTTATAATCATTCTTAGCTTTTTCATAAGTTAATTCATAATCTTCACTAAGAGTATTTAACATAGTGTCTAATTTAATATCATATCTATTTATTTCTAATTCTAGAGAACGAGCTTCTTTTTCTAGATTACGTAGTTTAGCATTTTGTAATTTAGTAGAAGCTAACTTTTCTTCTATCTTTTCTTTTAGTGAATCTATTTCTTTAGATAGTGAATTAATCTTTAATGTAATTTGTTCTTTCTCTGTTGTTTTTTCATGGAATAATTTGATTAACTCTTCTTCTTTACTATCGATTGAATTATTAGAAATAGATGTTAAATTCTCCCACTCTTTTGTAATATCTTCTAGTGATGTTTCAATATCTTTTAAATTAGCTTTTTTAATAGAAACAGATTCAGTTAATTCATTTCTTTCATTAGCTACTTGAAAATGTTTATCTTCTAAATTAGTTATTTCTTTAGATATAGTATCTAATTCATTTTTTATTTCTATTAATTCTTTATTTAATAGTTCTTCTTTTTCTTCATTATGTAATAATTCTTGTTTAGTTAGAATTATACTTTTAGCATTATAAGTAGATCCTCCTGTTAGAGAACCTCCTACATTTACGACATCTCCATCTAATGTTACTATTTTATATCTTGCTTTTATCATATGAGATAGTCTTGTTGCGGCATCTATATCTGTTACTATTAAGACTATTCCTAATTGATTTTTAATAATATTTTCATACTTATTATTATAAGTTACTAAGTCACTTAATACTCCTAAGAAGTCTGTAGAATTATTCATTATATTTAATGTTTCTTGATCTACATATCTTTCTTTTATTACAGATATTGGGAAGAATGTTGCTCTTCCTAAATGATTATCTTTTAAGAAGTTAATTGCTTTTTTTGCACTTTCTTCATCACTTGTAATTATAAAGTTTTTATTACTTGAGATAGCAATATTTAAAGCTTTTACATATTTTTCTTCTGTATTTAGTATATTACCAATAGTATTATGTATTCCTTTTAATTCTGTTGAATTTAATACTCTTCTTACACTATTAGGTAAGTCTTGATTTTCTTCTATTTCATATTTTAAATTACTTATTCTATGCCTAGTACTTATTAAATCTCTATCATGATTAGAGTATTCTTCTTTTAACATGTTTCTTTTTGATTTTAAATTTGCTAATTCTTTATCTATTTCTAATAAATCTTTATCTTTTAATTCAATAGAGTTTGTTACATTTTTTAAATCTTCTTTTTGTATTTCTATAGTACTAGTTACTTTTTCTTTTCTTTCTAAAAGTACTCTTATTTCTTCTTTTAATTCATCTTCTTCTCTTGTTGTTTTACTTTGTTCTTTTAATAATTTCTTTTCTCCATTTATTCTTTCTACTTCTTCTGTTATTTCTAGTAATTGTTTATTTAGATTAGCTTTTTCATTTTCTAGATTATCTAAATTATTTTGATCTTCTAGATTAGATGTATCATTTTTAGTTGTTTCATTTGAGATATTTAAAATATCATTATCTATTTTTTCTTTTCTTGATTTAGCTTGTTCTAATGAATTGTTAAAGTTTTCTATATCATAAGATAATAAGGCTACTTCATAACGATCTAGGCCATTTTTATTTTCTAAGTATTCTTCTGCTTGTTCTTTTTGTTCTTTTAATGGTCCTACTTGGGTTTCTAATTCACCAATTATATCATTTACTCTATCGATATTATTATGAGTTCTATCTAATTTTCTTAGAGCTTCTTCTTTTCTCTTTTTGTATTTTAATATACCTGATGCTTCTTCAAAGATTATTCTTCTATCAGCTGCTGAATTAGATAATATTTTTTCTACTTCACCTTGAGAAATAATATTAAATGATTCTTTAGCCATACCTGAATCCATTAAAATATTAGTTATATCTTTTAATCTACATTTTTCATTATTTAAAAAGTATTCATTTTCTCCACTACGATATACTCTTCTTCTTATAGATATTTCAGTATATGGAGTATTGATAAAATGATCACTATTATCAAATATTAATTCTACACTTGCGACATTTAATGGGTTTCTTGATTTAGAACCGGAAAATATTACATCAGACATTGAGCCTTCTCCACGTAGAGATTTAACTGATTGTTCTCCTAATACCCATCTTACAGCATCTACTACATTACTTTTTCCAGAACCATTAGGTCCTACAATACAGCTTATCTTATCGTCTAATTTAATATCTAATTTGTCAGCAAATGATTTAAATCCACTTGTTATTATTTGTTTTAAGTACATATTACTCACCTTGTTTTATTATATCAAAATAATAGTTTAAAGTAAAAGAAAAAGCATTATTCAATGCTTTTTCCTATTCACATGGTTTTGACGTTCTTGGGCAAGTTACTCCTTCTAAATAAGTATCAGTTCCATAGAAATACCCATATAATTTATCTCCACTTGTATATGTTACTAAGTCATCTGTATCACTTAAATCTGAGAATTTATTGGCATCGTTACTGTTTAGCTTTAACAAATTAGGATTAAAAGTATTTCCATCTTTAATTAAAATTCTTATTTTAACGAAGTTATATATGCAGCCCCCAAATAAGTCACAAGAATTACCATTTGTATCTTTTGCCATGTAGCAATAAATGTTTGATGATGAACTTTCTGTTACATTTATAGCATCACCTGTTTTTGTTTTCAAATTATTATCCGAATCACAAACAACATATGGAAGCCATTTGTTACCTGCGCCAGCGCTATAGCCACTTTGGCCTCTGTTACGAAGTCTTCCTACTCCTGAACATGTAGCTCCATTTCCATCATCACCTTGGGCACACCATTTTTTTCCTTTTCTACCCCAATCCGGTTCAGATCTAATATACATATTTCCATGTGGATCATATGGAGTTACATATTTTCCACACTTAGTTTTTTGTGGATCTACATATACATTATATGTACATTTTCTTGGGTTGCCAGCTTTATCTTTTATTGTTACTGTATCAGTAGTGGTCTTAGTAGTATATGCTTTATCATAAGAACTTTTTTCACAACCACTACCAGAATCACTACAAGCTTGTTTTACTGTTCTTGACTCAGCCCATTTATTACTTGCTCCTGAAGCGGTTCCACATGTTGGAGCAGTTTTATCTACATAGACATTATAAGAACATGTTTTTTCATTTCCTACAATATCTTTTATTAGAACTGAGGATGTAGAAGTTGTTCCACTACTATATGTAGTATCATATGATGATTTAACACATCCACTTCCACTTGTCTCTGTACATGCTTGCTTTATGGTTCTATTTGAATTTGTCCATTTTGTACTTGCTCCTGTTGCTGTTCCACAATTAGGTGCTGT
>CAMOYT010000055.1 GCA_946630315.1 uncultured Bacillota bacterium
TTTCTGCTTGAATACCATCTAAACTAGAAATAATTTTAAATTTACCATTAGTAATTACAATATCTCCTTTCTCTTCAGTATTAGTTGTTTTAATTCCATCTTCTCCAGCATTAATTGTAAAATTACCATTAGTAATATTTACTGTATCCTTTCCTTTAATTCCATCATTAGTTGCTGTTATATTATATGTTCCAGATAGAATATATAAGTCATCTTTTCCTGCAATACCATCTTTATTTGAATTAATAGTTAGAGTACCATCACCATATAGGTATAAGTCATCTTTTGAATAAATAGCAGCATCTAGTTTATCTGTAGTCGTTGTCTTAATTGTATTCTTTCCTTTAATTTCAATATAAGTATTTTTAGCCTTTACTATATATATAGCTGGTGAATTAGATGATTTTATAGTTACTCCATTTAATATTATTTTTACATTATCATTAGTATTAATTGTAATTTTACCATTCAGTTTACCTGATAAATTATAAACACCAGCTTTAGTAATTGAAACATTGCCATTACCTAGTTCTATATCATATACGGTATATGTTGACCAATCTACTCCTGATTCATCTTTAGTTGCTTTCTCAGTTGATTCAGTAATAGTACTGGTACTAGCTGGGTTGAGTGAGACAAATACTAGTAATCCGCAAGCTATTAGGGCAACTAAAACTATTAATATTATTTTCTTCTTCATATTACACTCCTTTCTATTTTGGAAAATTAATTGCTACTTCTGTATCATTATTTGTAGGAGCAATATACTTCATATATACTCCACTCCATCCTATAATGGATATAATTATTATTAGAATATTAATTATTATCTTTTTTAGTGTCAAAGACATTATAGAGATTCTCTTCCTTCAATAGGATGTGTTAATGATACTTTTAAATTTCCATTACGTACTCTTATCTTATCGATTAATTCTTTTTCATTAGTTTTTTCTTTTGGAACAACTACATATGTAAGTTCAAACATAGATCCCATATTAGTTGTTTTTGTTTGTCTTAGAACATAACTATCTAGATATTCTTTAAATATATCATCAAATACTTCTTGATAATCTAATTCCTCTGGAATAGCTATTTTTAATATCTTTTCATTCATTGTATTTTCTCCAAATTTTAATTTAAATAAAATAAATGAAGTTATAGCAGTTAAAACTGTAAATACAATTGCAAAACCAATATATCCAGTTCCTACAGCTAAGCCTATTGCCATAGCAAAGAAAACATTTAATATCTCTCTAGAATTTCCTGGTATTGATCTAAATCTAATAAGAGAAAAAGCTCCAGCTACTGCAACTCCTGTTCCTAAGTTTCCATTAACTAATACTATTACCACAGTAACAATAACTGGTAGCAATACTAATGTAGATATAAAATTTTGATTTGATTTAGTTGTCTTCATATGTAAAAATGCAACTATTAATCCTAAAACTATTGATGTAATTACACAAATTACAAATGTTGGTAAAGTTATACTGGCTCCTATAATACTATTAAACATATTCTTCCTCCTTAAACTTTTGATATATGCTTCCTATTTTGGAAAAACTTTGATTATAAATTTTTAATTCTGATAAAACACTATATAACCAATTAGGCATTCCCATTAGTGATTTTATCTCCATAATATACATTTTATCTTCAGTAAACAAAGTACCTTGATCTCCATTTTCTAGAATCAAATCTGTACTTCTACTTCTTAGGTTCTCATCAAATGTAATCCTAAACGTTTCATCATCTTTACTACAAAATGACTTTCTATCATAAGCTAAAAACAATTTAGGTTTTAAGTCATATTGGTTAAATAAATAATCTATTTCTTTCATTATTTGATCATTATTAGTTTTTGGTAATTCTTTAGTATCTAAATATTTATAAAAATCTTTTAATTTTAGTTCTGTTCTTCTTTTATAAACAATTCCATTTGTCTTAGCTTTTAATTCAAGAAAAACATTATCTTCTTTTTTAGGTACTTTATAACTTCTAATACGAACCTTTTGTTTAAATACAGGTTTCTCTATTGAATTAATTATCAAGTCATTACGATCATTATCAAAGTAAATATTACAAACAGTACTCTCATAGTAGATATCTTTCTTTATATGAGATTTTATTCTAGACATTAATTTCTTATATTCATCTTCATTTAATATATACTTTTGTTCTATTCTTCTGAAATTATTCATACTACCTCCTTGTCACTTATAATATTACGAGTTTAATTTGATACTTATGTGAAGCTAATATGAAAATTTTATGAAAAAAAAGAATACTTATTGATTTAAGTATTCTCTAAATAAACCTCTATATATTTCTCTTCCTTCAATATCCTTGAAGTTTTCCGGTTCTACAATCTCAGGCAAGTCTATTCTTAATTTAGACTTTTCTACTATATATTTTACAAACTCTGCACAATAGAACGTATCTTCCGGTTGATACTTCTTTTTAATTGCTACTGCAAATAAACCTATTGTGTTAAATTTTAATTTATTGCGATTCTTATACATCTCTTCAATTAAGGATTCTATTTCATTATACTGCTTATCAGAGATTGAATATTCTATTATTCGACAAGTAGTATTTTTAAATCTTTTAAACGTACCTTTATTAGGATGTTCTTTTACAAAACCACCAATAAATGCAATATATGGATTCTTTCTTCCAAAGCTATACATTTTATTTAATTTTTTATCTAGTGATATTGATACATGCTGATATTCAGCTTTTGTATAGCCTTTAATAATTTTAGAAAGAATAGTTCCTGTATTTGTAACTATAAAATATACTTTTTTCATTATTCTGTACGCAACGCTTCTACCGGATCTTTTTTAGCAGCTATCTTTGATGGGATGAAACCTGCTATTACTGTTAAAATAACACTTATGATTACTAATATGATTGCTCCATTAACAGGTAATTGTGAAATGCTACTAATATCAACCATATTTTTAATTATTATATTAATTGGAATGTTAAGAAGTATGGTTACTAATATACCTAGTAGTCCAGCACATAATCCTTCTATTAAAGTTTCGGCATTAAATACTCTTGATATATCCTTTTTAGAGGCACCAATTGCACGTAATATTCCAATTTCTTTCGTCCTTTCAATTACAGAAATATATGTAATTATTGAAATCATTATTGAAGATACAATTAAACTTATAGCAACAAAGGCAATTAATACACTACTAATTACATTAACAATTGTAGATACACTACTCATCATAATTCCAACGATATCAGTATATTCAATTTTGTCATTTTCTTTCTTTCCATCATTGTATTTATCAATTATTTTTACAATCTCTTCTTTAGAATCAAAGTCTTTTGGATATATTGCTATTGAATCCGGGTTATCTAATTCACTAATTCCAAGCTTAGCTGCATTTTCTTCATAAGTTGATGTCATATTTTCACTATAACTTTTCATGAAAGAAGCTAATTCTTCCTGGCTCATATTTTGAAGTGCCATCATCTGTTCCGGGCTCAAACTATTCATATCGAAAGTTGAATTGCTAGTGAACTTAGAACCTGTAAAAACATTTAATTCCTTATTTGCTAGTTGTTCCTTTACTATATCTGTCTCATTAATTCTATTAATTAAATGCTTCATTAGGTCTTGTCTATACCCAACCATTCCATAAGAACTATTTCCACCTACTGCTTCACTATTCTTTTTTATAATTCCAACGATTTTTACTTCTTCTGCATTAGCAATTAAATTTTTCATATATTCTTCATCGTCTTTTTTGTTTATCCATATGCCATTTTCTTTTACATAGTAATCTGTATTTAATATAAGTTTAAACTTTAGATTCAATAATTCTTCAGTGGTAAAACTACTTTTTTTGAATTTTACTTTCTTTCCACTAGTCATATTATTAAATTGTTCTTTTAATTCATCTTGATCTAATAATCCTAAGCTATATAAAGTGTAGTCACTAATTTCATTATTTTCTCCTACTGTTATAACCATTTCATTATATGCTTTAGGCCATTCTCCAGCAACCAAATCATATTGTTTTTTATTAAGATTATCATTGTTAATCATTTCAAAGAAAACATCATTGCTTGACATCATTCTACTATATAAACTAGATACACCATCTGTTCCCATTCCCAATGTATCTAGTACAGTTGTCGGATTAACTCTAACAACTTTTTCAGTTGTATCTTTATATAAATTTAGGGTTACATCATATCCATACTCTATGTCTGTTGTATATTTCTTTATTTCTTTATTTTTATCTAAGTATTCTTTAAACTTTTTCATATCATTATGCTTCACTTTTTGAGACATGGTTTCAAACATATCTCCCATGATATTAACAGAATGAATCTTATCATCATTGTATTCTTTTGTTTCTTGATTTCCTGTTAATGTTTGAAGCATTGTTGTCATATCAATGTTATCTTTATCTATGACTAATGGATATGAGCTTAGTGTCTCTTCTTCAGTTCTATCAATAAATCTATTAATACCATTAGCTAATGACAAGATTAAGGCAATACCAATGATTCCAATTGATCCAGCAAATGCTGTTAAGAAAGTTCTTCCCTTTTTTGTCATTAAATTAGTTAGTGATAATGTAAGAGCTGTTAAGTAATTCATTGATGTCTTTTTATTTACTTTCTTCTCCTCAGTTGAATCATATCTTGTATTTTCAGAGCCATCATAAGGGTTAGAATCATCAATAATTTCTCCATCTTGCAATTTAATAATTCTAGTAGAATACTCTTTAGCTATTTCCGGGTTATGAGTAACCATTATAACTAATCTATCATTTGCCACCTCTTTTAGTATGTCCATTACTTGTTTTGAGGTAGTTGTATCTAAAGCCCCTGTTGGCTCATCAGCAAGCAATATTTCCGGGTCATTTACTAGAGCTCTTGCTATAGCTACTCTTTGCATTTGACCACCTGATAACTGATTAGGTAATTTATTTATATGCTCTTTTAATCCTACTTTTTCTAGAGCTTTTTTAGCTTTTTTCCTTCTTAATTTTTTATTAACACCACTTAGGGTCAAGGCTAGTTCAACATTTTTTAATACAGTTTGATGTCCGATAAGATTATAGTTTTGAAAAACGAAACCTACTCTATGATTTCTATATGTATCCCAATCTCTATCATTATATCTTTTTGTACTTGTTTCATTAATTACTAAATCTCCAGAATCATAGTGATCAAGTCCACCGATAATATTTAATAGTGTTGTTTTTCCACTTCCACTAGCACCTAAAATAGAAGCAAATTCATTTTTTCTAAAGTTAACGCTGACTTTATTTAAAGCTTTTTGACTAAAACCTTCAGTAGAATATATTTTGGTAATATTTTTTAATTCTAGCATTTGATGTCCTCCTAATTATTAATCTATTTTATTATATCATAAAAAGAGTAGTTTACCTACTCTAATACATTTTTGTTCTTCTTTTAAGTTTTACTTTTTGTAGTGCTTTGTCTTTTTGCTCATTATAACTAATTGGAAGTCCATACATAATTCTTGTGTTAAAACAATAGTCTTTCTTTTCAAAGTCTCTTTTTAAGAATAATAAGTCGTGGAACATACCTGTTTTGAGTAAAAAATCAAAAGTTGGAGACTCAAGATGATATTTGTTGTTCTTGTACCCTCTTATGTATGAATAGTATAGCATGCTTCGAGCTATTAATAGGTCTTCTGTTTTCCTTTTGTTTTTTAATAAATTTACTAAATATTTCCATGCCTTAATTTCAGCTATTCTCTCTCCTGGATTTGTCTCATAATTTTCGACTATTTTCATTCTTAAACTTATTAAATCATCCTTACCATAGTCTAGGGAATATTCTATATTATGATCAATAACATAGTCTTTTAATGAGCTTCTTAATACTTTGCTTTCTATGTCTTTTCTGCCCTCTTCTATTGTTTTCAAATTTCTAGCATGTTCTATTTCGTGTCTAATTGTTTCTAATGCTGCTAGTTGCTTATTCTTATATTCCGGGTTATTACTATTAATTATACTTTGTGGATAAATTACTATTTCTTTGTCTTCATATAAGTACTTTCCTAACACATTATTTGGTTCATTGTTTTCTATTTTAAAATCATTAATATATTGGTCGAGTGAATCTTCTTTTTTTAACATTAATTCATAAGCCTCATTTATGAAGCATTCTTCTAGTTTTCTACCAAGATTTCGATCATACAATTCATATAATTCAGTTCTCATATATTTCCCTGATCAACTCCTTATTAAAATAAAGGCTTTGTTTTTTAGGCATAATTTCTATCTTAAAAGTTTTTGCTATCATTTTTTCACCATCGACATTACTTTCAATTTTATTTTCACTAATTATTTCTAATTTTTTTGTACTAAACTTTATTAATTTTTTTGAATTTTCATGTTGTCCTTTTTTCATTCCTAATATGAGTTTTGCCATATTTAGTTTGCTCATGGAATCAAATAAATACACATCTAATTTATCATCTAAAATGCTACTTTTTTGACCTACTTTATAACCTCCACCATAGTATCTTCCATTGCAAACAACTATAGTTGAAAAATTTTTTGTTATCTTTTTATCATTACATATGACTGTCATTTTTCTGGGTTTATATGTGAAAAAATGATATAGCAAACTTATGTTATATCTTTGATTCTTTGGGATTATTTTACTATGAATTATTTCTGTATTGTTTCCTACTACTGCATCGATACCAAAGCATGCTATGTTAATAAAATATTTATCATTAATTTTTACTAAATCTACTTTATTATCTCCTTGGGTTAGCATTTCTTCGCAAGTTTTATAGAAATCATTTCCTGTACCTAATGGGATAAGGCCTAACTTATTTTTAGTATTTACAATGGCATTTAATACCCGATTTACTTGTCCATCGCCGCCAACTGCATAAATGACATTTTGACTATTAGCATATTTTTTTATTATTTCTTCTGTTGATATATTTTCACTATTTGTTTCAATTATGAATTCAAGCTTCAACTTTTTTGCTGCTTTTGATATTCTATTTTCTATTTCAAGTGTTCTTTTTTTCAGGCTAAAACTATTTAAAATGAATATGTGTTTCATTTTGTCATCACCTATTTTTATTATAACAAAATTGAAAAAAAATGCATAATTTTTGATTTTTTTTCGAATAATATAATAGAAGGAGGTGCTTGTTATTAACCAAAGCTTTATTGACTTATATTCAAAATTCAAATGTATTAATAATATGGGATGGGTAAAAACGCAAAGAATTGGTCCTGGTGGTAGCGGATATACTTTTGAGGCTCTTTTAGGAAAAGAAGAAGATAATTTTTCTTTTCCTGATTTTGAGGGGATTGAAATTAAAACAACTAATCAGTTTGGTAAAGAATTTATTCATTTGTTTTGTGCTACTCCGGATGGTGATTTTTTATATCCAATAAATAGAATTATAGACTTGTTAGGATATCCTGATAAAGATTATCCTGAGCATAAGGTTTTTAATATTACTGTATCAGCTGGCAAATATGTATATTTATATGGCAAAAAAGTTATATTATTTGTTAATAGAATTGATCGAAAGGTACAACTATTAGCGAAGGATAAAAATAATCAACCTATTGATATTGATGTTTCTTGGTCTTTTGAGATGCTGGAGAGAAAATTATTTATAAAAATGAAAAATCTTGCAGTCATAAAAACTGAGAAGAAAAGATTAAAAGGAGCCGAGTACTATTATTATAAAGAGATTAATATGTATGAATTAAAGGGATTTAATAAATTTATCGATTTAATTGAAGATGGCACAGTTCAAATATCTTTTAAAATTAGTATATTTAAAAGTGGTAAGAGATTTGGTAAGACTCATGATCGTGGAACCGCTTTTTCAATATATGAAAAGGATATTAAAAAGCTATATTATGGTAGGATTATCGATTATAGTAATATTAATTAATTGTTTTGATATAAACTTATATGGTTTGGCCAAGGGTGTTTAAGGCACAAAAAAAACCGTTTATTTCAACGGTTAATACTAAATGGTCGGGAAGACAGGATTTGAACCTGCAACCCCTTGGTCCCAAACCAAGTGCTCTACCAAGTTGAGCCATTTCCCGATCAATATGGTGCGCTCGAAGGGATTCGAACCCCTGACCTTTTGGTTCGTAGCCAAACACT
>CAMOYT010000056.1 GCA_946630315.1 uncultured Bacillota bacterium
CATCTCAATCTCTCCTTTAAAGTATATATCTCGTCTAACGGTTTCATATTATAACATAAATGTTATAAAAAGTAAATAATTAATCTATAATTTCATCATTAATTATTTTTAAAAAATTAGTTTCTAATAGTTCTTCTTGATACTTTTTATCTCTTAAAAACCATTTTAATTTCTTTTTTAATTTTTTAATTCTATAATCTGTACTTGGTCTATGTATATCACTAGCAAGTATTTTTATTTTTCTTTGTTTTAATAATATCTTTAATATTTTCTTAGCTTCATCACCATATCTACCAAATAATGATAAGTAATTACCTTGTAATATACAACCCATATTAATATATGGTTCTAATTTAGATATATCTTCTTTTACATAGTCATATCTTTCTGGATGAGCTAGTATTGGTATATATCCATGTCTTATTATTTCAAACATCATTTTTTCACTATTTGGATTTTCATAATGCATTGGTAATTCTACTAATACATATTTTGTATTATTAATAGTAGATATCTTGTTATTAGCTATTAATTTACTAACATCAGGATCTATCATTACTTCATTACCTAAGTATAGATTAATATCTATATTTTCTTTTTTTAACTCACCTATTAATTCATCTAAGATTTTCTTCTTATTTTTATTATTACAATTATATTCAGATTTATTTATATAATGTGGTGTTAAGACAATATCAGTAATTCCATTAGAATAAGCATTTTTTAGTATTTCTATACTTTGTTCTAATGATTTAGATCCATCATCTATACCATACATTATATGACAATGTATATCTCTCATTAATAACCATAATAATAAGAAGATTTCTTAGCTGTTGCTTTATTTAGAATTACTCCAGTTATTTTTGAATTTACTTTTTCAAAACTCTTTTGTACTTCTTTTAATGATTCCATCTTAGTTTTCTTTATAGTAGTTACTACTATATTAGCATCACTAAATCTTGTCATTACTAATGCATCTGATAATCCTAATACTGGAGGACAATCTAGAATAATAATATCAAATATAGATTTTAATAAATCTATTAAATCTTTATTCTTTGAACTTGCTAATAACTCTATTGGATTTGGTGGAGTTGGACCATTTGGTATTAAGTATACATTCTTAATAAATGTCTTTTCCACATAATCTTTTACATTAATATCTTTACTATAATTTAATATTAAGTTTGAATATCCTTTAGTAGCATCTTTAGGTATTTCAAATATCTTATGTTGTCTTCCTTTTCTTAAGTCACAATCTATTATCAATACTTTTTTACCATCTTGAGCATATGCAGTAGCTAGATTAGCACTTGTAAAACTCTTACCATCCCCTGGTTCAGGTGATGTAATTAATAATACTTGTAATTCTTTATTAATAGATGAGAATTGTAAATTAGTTCTTATTGATCTAATTGCTTCTGAATAAGTAGACTTTGGATCATTATTAACAACTATTTGTTTTAAATCTGCAACTTTCTTTGTCATTACTTATCACCTACCTTAGGAACTATTCCAAGTAAAGTTAATCCTAACTTTTCTTCTACATCTTCTGATGTTTTAACTGATGTATCTAACATGAACATTAAGAAGATGATTCCACATCCTAATACAATTCCACCAGCTGTATATATTACTAATTCTTTTTTAAAGTTAATATTATATGGTTTTTCTGATAATGATGCTTTCTCATATATATGTACATTGTCTAATTTATAAATACTTGTTATTTCTTCTGAGAATACTTTAGCAAGTTCATCAGAAATTACTTTTGCTTTATTATTATCTGCATCACTTACTTTAATAATAATTGTTTGAGTATTAGTTGTAGTTGATACTGATACTTTTTTAGTTAAAGATTCTACAGTTTCATCTTTTAAGTTTAAGTTATCTATTACTTTACTTATAATATCTCTACTTTTAATTATTTCTGTATAAGTTGCTACTAAGCTACTATTTAATTGAACATCACCTTGAGTTACTCCTGTTTGAGTATTAGACTCACTAACTAATACTAATTTGGTAGTACTTTGATATAGTGGTGTTTTTATAAATAATGAATATATATTTCCTAGTATAATAACAACTAATAAAGCTATTATTAAGATACTTATTTTAGACATAAAATAATTAAATAATTCTTTTAAGTTTATCTCTTCCACTCTGTTACCCCATTTCCTATCTTGTATATATTAATTATAAATGCTTTTACACTTCTAGTCAACGAACGTTAACTTATAAAAAAATATAAAAGTGTCAAAAAAATAACTGCTCATTTTTATGAATAGTTACTTTTCGTTGAAATTACTTTGTTTTCTTAGTAGTTGTTGCCTTGTCAACTTCTTTAATTAACTTGTCAATAGTATCTTTACCTTTACTATTTTTGACATTTTTCTTAACTTCTTTTAAAAGTCCTTCAACTGTATCTCCTGCTTGTTCTTTCTTTTTAGGATCTTTCATTATGCCTTCAGCTTGTTTTTTTATTTCATTAACTAAATCCATACTAGGTCCTCCTTTGCCGTATTATAACACAATACTTAATAAAATGTTATATTTTTTTATTAAAAATTGAAAATGTAATATGTACAATATTAATTTTTTATTTTTTACTTATATGTTTTTTATTATTCCTACTTTAAATTTATTCAATTTAATTAATTGATCATTTTACTTAATATTATCTTTGTGTTAGTATCTTTTATCGACACATTTGAAATTCAAATGCTTCTCTCATCTTGGGGGTTCTCGAGAGGAGGTAGATATTATGACTTATAGAGAAAAATCTTTATATTTTATAATATTACTTTTATTTATATTAGTCTTTGTGATTATTACTAAATAAAAAGAGCATTTGAATCATCGGGATTCAAATGCAATCAAAAAAACATTTGAGAAGCATTTGATACGAAAATCAAATGTGTCTCTCTTATTAATTTATAACATATATAATTTGTTTTAACAAGTTATTTTTTTATTTAATAAAAAGAGCATTTGAATCATCGGGATTCAAATGCAATCAAAAAACCATTTGAGAAGCATTTGATACGAAAATCAAATGTGTCTCTCTTATTAATTTATAACATATATAATTTGTTTTAACAAGTATTGTATTTATTTTTGTTTAATTATTAATTTATTATTTTTATCTAATGATAGATCTAGTGACTTAGTATTAGTATTTCTATTAGTAACTGTACTTACTTCTTTTATGTTAATACCTTCATCTATTACTAATAATTGATATACTTTTTCTCCACTCCATATACATTGAGCATCTTTTGGACATTTACCTATATCTTTGATACTTATTACTTTAAAGTATTTATCTTTTATCTTATATGTATAATTTGTATGTATAGTTAAAGGTTTATTTAGTGCTACTTCTTTTACTGGTAATATATAAACAGTTACTCCTGCTACTAAAACTAAAACAACTATTATTATCATAAATATTATTTTTTTCATTATTTTGTTTCCTCTCCTATCCAATCTAGATAAGAATCTAATCCTTCTTGGATATCATAAGCTACTATTTGAGGGACATCATATGAATGAATACTTACTATTACTTCTTCAATCTCTTTATATAGAGATTTTTTTGATTTCATATGAATAATATACTCATCTGCTTCTTCTTGTTTATTATGCCAATAATATTTACTATGTATTGGACTTAATTGACAACAACTTACTAATCTTTTTTCTAATAATGCATCTATTATTTTTTTTGCTTCTTCTTCATTATCTGTAGTTGTTGTTATCATAATGTATTTAGTCATAATATCACTTCCATCGATTTAATATTTTATCATATTATTTTTTATCTTCCAAGTCTTCAAACATCTTTTTCATAGTTTCTGAATTATTAGTTAATTTCTTAATTGATAAGTCATCAGCTTTGTTATTAGCAAGTCTTAAGTTATCATCTGTTTTTAATAAGTGTTCTTTGGTCTTTTGTAAATGATCTATAGTCTTATCTATTTCTTCTATTGCTTTTTTAAATCTTTCTGATGCTAATCTATAATTTCTTCCAAAAGCTTCTTTAAAATTATTCATATTTTCTTCAAAGTGAGAGATATCAATATTAGTATTTTTTACTATTTCTAATTCTTTTTTATAACTTAGAGAGTTATAAGCTAAGTTTCTAATTAAAGTTATTATTGGTATAAAGAATTGAGGTCTTATTACATACATTTTAGGATATTTATGAGACATATCAACTATACCATTATTATATAAGTCATTATCTATTTCTAATAATGATACTAATACTGCATATTCACAATTCTTTTCTTTTCTATCTTTATCTAGTTCTTTTAAGAAATCTTCATTTTTATGTTTAGTAGATGTTTCATCTGCTTCATTCTTCATTTCAAACATAATAGATACTACTTCAGTATTATCATCATCATAATCTCTAAAGATGAAGTCTCCTTTAGAACCTGATTTAGATACATCATTATCTTTTTCAAAATAGGCATTCTTAAATAATGGTCTTAGACTATTAAACTCATTTTGACAATGTACTTCTAGTGACTCTCCTATCATCTTAGTAGATTGTTTTGCTTTAAAATCTTTATAATATGATATTTGCTCATCTTTATTTTTTAATTTCTCTTCATATGAGTCTTTTAAATTTTTTTCTTTTAATAAATACTCTTTATTATTTAATTCTAATTCAGAGTTTAATTTATCTATTTCTTTATCTTTATTACTTAAAGCATCTTTTATTTTTAATTCATTTTCGGTATCTTGTATTTTTATTTTTGATTTTAATTCATTTATTTCTAGTTCTTTATTATTTAATTTTTCTGTATAAGTCTTTTCTATTTCATTTTTAGTTTTCTCTTCTTTGTTTTTTAATTCATCTTTTAATTTAGTTAATTCTATATCTTTAGAAGTAATTTCTTCTTGTAATTTCTTTTCTAAATTAGCTTCTGCTAATTTTATAGAATTTTCTTTATCTTTTTTATATTCTTCTTCTAGTCTTTTTATTTCTTTATCTAATTCATGTTCTTTTATTTGTTTTACTATTGTGTCATAATCATTTTCATTTATTTGGAATACTGTTCCACATTTAGGACATTTTATTTCATTCATAATATACCTCCTTTATTTTATTTAATAATAGATTAATAATTTCATTATCATTTATTTTGTTAATAGAAAAAGTTTTATTACCTATTCTATTAATACTTGCTCCACAATGATAAAAATCTATATTATCTATTATAAAGTATCTATCATGAAAAGTGTTATTAAAAATAACTTTTAAATTATGATATTGCTTATTATATTTATTAATATCTTGAGTAGTTAATAAGTTATTAGATTTAGTTATTAATATAGTTTTAACTTTAAGTCTTTTTATAATATCTAGTAATGTATGATCTGCATATGAATCTATTATTATTAATTCTTTTTGTGCTTTTTCTAAAATATTTATTATTCTAGAATAAGCATCATATTCTTCACCGGCAAAGTATATTTCATTATTTACTTCTTTTTGATTAAAATTAGTAAAAACTTTTTCTATTTTTTTAATACTTTTATCATGTTCTAATAATTTACTTTCAATATTTAAAATTCTAAAGTCGTTTGTATTTATGTAATGTCTCATAGCAACAAAGGCATCCATTATAGCTATACTTACTTCTTCTGCTCTGGAAGTCTTTATTATAGTAGCTAACATAGCAACTCCTTGTTCAGGAAAAGCATATGGTAGTTTTCTTACTCCTCCATAGCTATTCCAACTTGAAGTTTCAGTTTGAAACTTCAAGTTATTGTATTCTTTCAAAGTAAGTTGAAACATAAATCTCTCTGGAAACCTATTAATATGCCTTTTAACTGCTAAATTAATTGTTTTAGTGCCATTCTTACATTGGTAAAGTTTTGCCAAATCAGAATCCAACATTACTTGTTTTCCTCTAATTTCATAAATATAGTTTTCTATTTTAATATTTAATAGCTCTTCCAAATATAATACCCCCATCTTTAAATTTATACTTTTTATAATATCAAACATTTGTTTTAAAATCAATAATAAAAAAGATAGATATCTATCTTTTTAAAATACTTTTATTTGGTCTATTACTCTTTCATGATAATTATGTTTATTATAGAAAGATCTTGCAATATCATTATAAGCAAAGACTACTAGTAATACTGCTTTACAGCCTTGTTCTTTTAAATAATTTTCCATATGAGTAATTAGTTTATTACCTATTCCTTTACTTCTTACTTTTTTTGTTACTATTAATTCTGTAATTCTACCTCTTTTGGGAGCTTTGAAATGATATTCATCTCTTTCTTCATTATCAATTATTCCAACTATTAAGCCTAGTACTTGATTTTCTTCTATATAGAGAAACATTTTACCTTGTTTTTCTTCTATTTCTTTCATTTCTTCTAGATAGTTTTTTTCTCTATATTCAGGAGTTACAATATTATATCCTTCTTTATCAATACTTGCGATATATTCTTGTAATTCAACAAATAAGTCTTTTACTTCTTCTATGTATTTTTCATTATATTCTATTATCATGTTTACTCCTTATTTTGTTTTAACTAATTGTTTTGCTTTTTTAAATTTTTCTTCTACTAATTTTACTGGTGTTGATTTATCTTTTAAGATTGTATGAATTGATAAGTCATTATGGATATTGTAAATTACTTGAGCTACTAGTTTAGAGCAATCACATATATGTAACCATTCTTCATTTTCAAATTCTTTTGGTATATATGATAAGTTAGTAGTATATAATCCATCAAATTTTTTATCTTTATAATATTCATTAAATTTATCTATTCCTTTAGTAAATAGTGCATATGTAGTTACCAAGTAAATATGTTCTACTCCTAATTTATTTAATTCATCAATACAATCAAACATTGATCCACCTGATGAAATCATATCATCTGCAACTATAGCAGTAAATCCTTCTAGGTCTCTATTTCCTGAATAATCATGTTTTATAATTGGATATTTTCCATTTACTAAGTTATTATAATCTCTTTGTTTATAAAAGCTTCCTGCTTCTCGATGTATTTTTTCTGAATTAAATGAGTTTAAGTAAACATTTCTTCTTCCTATAGCTCCTGAATCTGGTGCTACAAATACTATTTTTTCTAATTCTTCTATATCTAAATCATTAATTAAGTTTTCTAATATTTGTGTAGTTGGAAAGAAATTATCAAATTCCATACTATGTATAGCATGTTCTACTCCTCTATCATGAGCATCAAATGTTATAAAACTTTTTACTCTACTCATTGTATCTAATTCATGTAGCATCATTCCACATGATAAGTTTTCTCTTGTATTTCTTCTATGTTGTCTTCCAGCATATAATAGTGGCATTACTACATTGATGTTTTTGACATGACAATTACATGCACCTATTCCGTCTTTTAATTGAGTCATTAAATCATTAGGTGATGTATGATTAATAAAACCATGCATAGTATATTCTAAACTATAATTACCTATATCAGTTAGCATAAATACATCTTGTCCACGTACTGATTCATCTATTTCTACTTTAAAGTGTCCATCTTCAAAATAATTTTGTTTTATTGGTACTATAAAAGTATCATCTTTTAAATCATACATTTCAAGTAAATGTTCATCAATCTTTTTTCCTAAGTCTTTTGCACTATCAAATACTATTAATTTTAAATTATTATTCTCCATAATCTCTCCTTTTACCAAAAAAAGAGTAAGTCAAAACAACTTACTCTTTTATAGTACTTATATTGGAATATGATAAACTAAATATTTTCATATCATCAACTCCAAGTTAATTATAGCATA
>CAMOYT010000057.1 GCA_946630315.1 uncultured Bacillota bacterium
ATGTTTCTTCATATACTAAGTCTATAGATAATAGCAAATTAACTATTACAAATAGTTATGAACCAGAAAAAGATACAATTACTGTTACAAAGATTTGGGAAGATGCTAATGACCAAGATAGAATTAGACCAGATGATGTAACATTTACAGTCACTGGTAGTGATGGTAAAACTTATCCTGTGACATTCAGCGGACAAGGTAATACTTGGACTAAAGATATCTCAGTTGATAAGTTATATGATGGTGGTAAGACTGTTACATTTACAGTAGACGAAGCAGATGTTTCTCAATATACTAAGTCTATTGATAATAGCAAATTAACTATTACAAATAGTTATCAACCAGCAAAAACTAATGTTTCAGTTGAAAAAGTTTGGGATGATAATAATAACCAAGATGGTTTAAGAGCAGCTATTGAAGTTGAATTATTCAAGATTATTAATGAAGTAGAATCAACAACTGGTAAGAAAGCTACTCTTGATGAAACTAATAATTGGTTTGCAACATTTACTGGACTTGATAAGAATGCTGATGGAGTACCAATTCTATATACTGTAAGAGAAAATACTAAACTTACTGATTATGAGGAACCTGTATACAGTGCTCCTGTTAGTGAAGGCAAAGTTACTATTACTAATAAACATACTGCATATACTACTAGTGTTAGTGTTAAGAAAGTATGGGATGATGCAAGTAATCAAGATGGTAAGAGACCTGATAGTATTACTGTTACACTTATGGATGGTGATGATGAAGTAAAAGATGTTACTTTATCAGAGTCTAATAGTTGGACTGCAACAGTTAGTGGATTACCTTTAAATAGAGATGGTAAAGCTATTGAGTATACTTGGGTTGAAAAGAATGTTCCTGATGGTTACAAAGTAACTGGTAATTCTACAAAGGATTCTTTAACTACTATTACAAATACTCATGAACCAAAGATGATTAATATTCCAGTTAAAAAAGAATGGGATAATAGTAAAAATAAATTCGGATTTGATAATCCTACTAAAGTAAAAGTATATCTTAAAGATGGAGATACAATATTAGAAGATGCTACATTAGAAGAAGCTAATAATTGGTCAGCTACATTTAATAATTATCCTATGTATAAAGATGGTAAGGAAATTGCTTATATGGTAGAAGAAGAAGCATTAGCTGATTATATTACTGATATAAGTGGTAATCCTACAAATGGATTTGTTATTAAGAATACATATAGTCCTGAATTAATTAATATTGGTGTTAATAAAGAATGGGCTGATAATAGTGACCAAGATGGTATTAGACCTACATCTATTTATGTTAAATTAATAGGTAAAGTTGGTGAAGATACTGTTTATACTTCTGAAAGAACAGAAATTAGTGATTTAAATACTAAGGATACTTGGAGTTATACATTTGAGAAATTACCATCTACATATTATGGTGAGAAGATTACTTATTCTGTAGAGGAAGAGAAAGTAGATGGATATGATACACCAAGTTATAGTGGAGATATTAAAACTAATTTAATAGTTACTAATCCATATGTTCCACAAACAATTAGTTATCATGTAACTAAAGCTTGGGATGATAATGATGATCATGATGGTATAAGACCAGAATCTATTACAGTTATTTTGAAAGCTGATGGTGAAAAAATAGATGAAAAAGTTCTTAATGAAGAAAATGGTTGGTCTTATGAATTTATAGATTTACCTAAGTATAAAGATCATGGTACTTCTATTAGTTATACTATTGAAGAAGTTACTGTAGATAAATATGAATCTAGTATTTCAGTAAATGATGAAGGAACTAGTGCAGTTATTACTAATAAGCATGATAATGAAAAGGTTTATATTGATATTACTAAATCTTGGGATGATAATAATAATGAATTAGGTTTAAGACCAGATAGTATTACTGTTAATATTCTTGCTAATGGTGAGATATATAAAACTGTTAAATTAACTAGTGAAAATAATTGGAAGATTACAGTTGAAGTAGATAAATATATTGATAAGGAAGAAGCTGTTTATACAATTGATGAGGTTTCTGTTAATGACTATATTTCTACTATTAATGGATTTAATATTATAAATAAATTAAATCATACTGAAATTGTTCCACCTAATACATTAGTTGAAGTTAATAATACTTCTGATGGACTAATTTCTATTATTACTGTTTTAACTACTTTAGGAGTTACAGCTTTATCAATTCGTAAAAGATATGAATAAAAGCTAACTATGTTAGCTTTTTTCTTTTTATGATATAATCTATATGTGATGATTATGAATATAAGTGATTTATTAAATTTAAATGGTGGGAATATTGAAGATAAAGTAGTTGATTCTATTGATGAAGTTAGGGATGAAATAGGTGATTTAACTACTGATTTAACATGTAAGATTTATAGTGATTATCTAAAAAGAAGTTTAACTAATAAACATGTTATTAATAGAGTTATTAATACTAGTGATTTGGGACTTTCTTATGAACATTTATTTAATATTGTTGTAGATGGATTAGATACTTATTATTTAATTGATTTAACTTATGAGCAATTTAAAAATAGTGAATTTGTAGAATTATTATTTCAGGGATATATGAAAGTTAATGATAAAGATTTAAATAAGTATTTAGAAATTGTTACTGGAGATGTATGCAATTTTAAATTAGAAGATATTATCTATAAAAGTAAGAGAAGATAGGTCTTTTAAAATATTCATTTTTAGTGTATGATATTAATAGCTTTAAAAAGAGGTGTATTATGACAAAAGAAGAAAGATTAGAACTTGCGGAAATATTATTTCCAAATATAAAAAATAGTAGGGATTATTATGAAAATATGTATCCTGAGAGAAAATTAGCTGAAGGTGCTATGGTTACAAGATATGGGCCTAGTCCAACTGGATCTGTTCATTTGGGTAATTTATATTCTGCTTTTTGCGATATGATTTATGCTAGACAAAGTAAGGGTATTTTCTTTTTAAGAATTGAAGATACTGATTCTAAGCGTGAAGTTGAAGGTGGAGTAGATAATATTGTTTCTGTTTTAAAGGGATTTAATATTACTCCAAATGAGGGTTATACTTTTGGTGGAGATTATGGTTCTTATAAGCAAAGTGAACGAGTAGAAATTTATCAAACTTATGTAAAAGATTTGGTTATTCAAGGATATGCTTATCCATGTTTTATGACAGAAGATGAGTTAGCAGCTATTCGTGAGGAACAAGAGATTAATAAAGTTAGAACTGGTGTATATGGTATTTATGCAGCAGATAGAGATTTAAGTTTAGATGAAATTAAAGAAAAACTTGATAATAAGGAAGAATATGTAGTTAGACTTAGAAGTGATGGAGATCCTAATAAGACTATTGAGTTTACTGATTTAATTAAAGGTAAAATTAAGTTTCCTGAAAATGATGAGGACTTTGTTTTATTAAAGAAAGATGGTGTTCCTACATATCATTTTGCTCATGCAATTGATGATCATTTAATGCATACTACTCATGTAATTAGGGGTGATGAATGGGTTTCTTCTATTCCTAAGCATGTTCAATTGTTTAAAATATTAGGTTTTAAACGACCAGAGTATGCACATATTGCTCCTATTACTATAAAGGATCAAGAAACTGGAGCTATTAGAAAACTAAGTAAGAGAAAAGATCCTTGGGCAGGAGCTATCTATTATGAAGAAAAAGGTATTCCTTTTGATGCTTTACATCTTTATTTAGCAACTATTACTAATTCTAATTTTGAAGAGTGGTATTTACAAAATAGTGAGAAAGATATTTCTGAATTTGAATTTAGTTTTTCTAAACATGCTGTTGGTGGATCTAGTTTTGATAATGATAAATTAACTAATATTTGTAAAACTTATTTCTCACGTAAGAGTGGAGAAGAAGTATATGAAGAGACACTTGCTTGGGCTGAAAAACATGATAAAGATTATGCTAAATTATTAAAAGAAAATAGTGAAGATATGAAAAAGTTCTTAGATATTGAAAAAGAAGGACCACGTCCTAGAAAAGATATAGGAATGTATAGTGAAGTTAAAGAAGAATTTTCTTATGCAATTGATTCTATGTTTAAAGATGAAAATTATTCTAAGAATGAAAGTGAAAAGGAATATGATATAGATTTAGTTCTTGACTATATTAATAATCATTTAGATTTAGATGTTAATAATGAAGAATGGTTTAATGGAGTTAGAGAGTTTGCTACTAATAATGGTTATGCTGCTAGTCCTAAAGAATATAAAAATAATCCAGATGATTATAAGGGACATGTTGGAGATATATGTGAGGCTATAAGAGTAATGATTACTGGTAGATTAAAATCTCCTGATTTATTTAGTATTATGAAAATATTAGGTAAAGATAGAATTGTTGAAAGAGTGAATTTATATAAAGAGTTTATTAGTAAATAAACTCTTTTTTTTCTTTAATTATTATGTTAAAATTTATTCATAATAGGAGTGTTGGCTATGAAGATATTTATACTTGTTTTAGCAACAATTATTATATTATTTTTACTAGTTGATTTTTTCTTTGTTTTGTTACTTGATAGGAAAAGTATTAATGATAAAAAAGAAGATGAAACAAAGGACAAAGATGAAACTATTAATGATTTTATAATTGAAAAGAAAGATTATAAGATACCTGATGTTAATGGGATATTTGATGTTGATTTAGATGATGACCATTTTCATAAGATGATATTTATTAATAATATGGAGTCTATTAATAAATTATTTTCTAAAGAAAAGCTTAAATGTGAATGTATTAATTATTATGAAAATGGTATTATTACTACTTATGAAATAAAAGTAGAAGATGGACAATTAATTGATGATATTACTAAATTAGAAGATAAAATAAAGAAAATTATTAATACTAATAGAATTGATTTTATTATTCCTTTTCAGAATAATACTATTGGTTTTATTGTTAAAAATGAAAAGATAAATGATGTTAAGTTTATTAGTACTTTTAATTATCTTTTGAGTAAAAATTCTAAGAAGCCATTATTGATACCGATTGGTAAAGATTTAGTAGGTAATTATCAGTTATTAGATTTATTAGAATGTCATAATTTAGTTATTGGTGGAGATATTGGTAGTGGTAAAAGTACTTTTTTACAAAATATTATTTGTAGTCTATTATTAAAAACTACACCTAATGAAGTTCGCTTTGTTTGTATTGATACTAAGGGAAGTGAATTATACTTATATGATTCTTTAGATAATTTTATTGGTAATTGTGTTAGTGATAAAGATAAGGCTTTTTCATTAATGGAGGAAGTTATTGATGAAATTTATCGAAGAGTAGATATTATTGATAATAATATGGATGATAATATTGAGGAATATAATCAAGAAGTTAATGATTGGAATAAGGATCATTTATTAGAAGAGGAAAAGAAAGATATTCTTAATTATATTGTTTTTATAATAGATGACTTTAGTGATTTAATGGAGTATAAGAAAATTAAATTTGAAAAGAATCTGTTAATACTTGGTGAGATGGGACCTAAAGTTGGAGTTCATATTATTTTATCTAGTCGTAAACCTGTTGGTTTTAGTAATATAGTTAAAGGTGCATATGAGACTAAAATTAGTTTTAAAGTAAATAGTGATGAAGAGTCTTTTGCAGTATTAGGTATTAATAAAGCTTCTTCTTTATATGGAATTGGTGATATGTATTTACTTAAGAAAGATGAGGTAGAACCTATTAGAATAGAAGCTCCTAATATTACTATTAATGAAGTTGAAAAAGTAATTGATAATATTAAAGATATTAATAATAAATAGTGCTATAATGAAGATGGAGGCATATTATGAAAAGTGATGAGAGAAGATTTAAATGGACATGGTCTCAAGCTAGTAAGGCTATTATTGGTGAAATATTATTTGCTATAGCAGTTAATGTGTTTGTTGTACCTTTTGGTTTATATAATGGGGGAATTATTGGTATTTCTCAATTAATTAGAAGTTTTTTAATTAGTACTTTTAATATTCATACTTCGATTGATTTTGCAGGTATTATTAATTTTTTAATTAATGTTCCATTATTTATTTTGGCATATAGACATATTAGTAAGACTTTCTTTTATAGAACAGTATTTTGTGTAGTTATTCAAACTATTGCTCTTACTGTAATTCCTATTCCAGAATTACCTTTAGTAGATGAGATGATTACTTCTGTACTAATTGGTGGCATTTTAGGAGGAATTGCTGGTGGATTAATACTTAGTGCTGCTGCTAGTGGTGGTGGAACTGATATTATTGGTGTTTTATTAACACTTAAAAATAGAAATTTATCTGTTGGTAAAATAGGTCTTGCAATTAACTTATTTGTTTATGGTGTTTGTGGTTTATTATATGGTGTTCAAGTAATGATTTATTCTATTATTTATACTGCTATATATTCATTAGTAGTAGATAGATTACATGAACAAAATATTTGTTCAACAGCAATTATATTTACTAAACAAAAACCTAAAGAGATTGCTGATTTTGTTCAAAAAGAATTAGATCGTGATGTTACTTGGTGGGAAGGTGTTGGTTGCCATGATGATACTAAAACTTATATTTGTTATGTAGTATTATCTAAGTATGAACTTATGAGACTTGAAAGACATTTAAATGAAATAGATGAGTCTGCATTTGTAGTTAAACAAGATGGTGTTGGAATTAGAGGAAACTTTCAGAAGAAATTAACATAGAGCTTAGGCTCTTTTTAATTAATTATGATACAATAGATGTGGTGATAATATGAAGAAGATTATTATTCTTTTAGTTACTTTATTATCTTTTATTAATGTTTGTGCTTTAGGACGTAATCAATTTGTTATGGATGGGGCAGAATTATTAAGTAAAGATACTGAAAATTATATATTAGAATATTCTAATTATTTAAAAGATCAAGTTGGTGTTGACTTTGCAGTTATTACAATAGATGTTGGTGAAGTTGATCTGCCTGAATATACTGAGAAGTTATATGATAGTTATCATGTATCTAATAAAGGGATAATAATAGTAGCAGATAAGAATAGTAGAGGTATTCAAATACAAGTTGGTACTAGATTTAGTGATGTTATCTCAGATGAAGTTATTAATGATTATATTGAACAATATATGGTTGGGTATCTAAAAAATGAAGAGTGGGATGAAGGTATTAAGAATGGATATACTGCTTTTTATAAATTAATTTGTAATTATTATGATATTGATTCTGAGGTATTAGAAGTATATGATGCTGATAGTTTTTTAAATGAATATAGAACTTCTATTATTTCAGTAATAGTTTTTATTTGTACTTTCCTTGGATATGGATTAATCAAATATTATAGGAATAGATATATAAAAAGGAACAATGATAAGATGTCTAATATTCTTAATGATTTTATGTTCTTTGCATGTGTATTTATTAATGTTGAATTATTTATAGTAGCCTATTATTTTAGCTTAAAGGACTTCTTAATGGTTTTTGCGATTGAGATGGTATCTATTATTAGTGCAGTTATTACTGAGGGTAATGCTATTAAAGAGAAAAGAAAAGAGGCTTATTTAGCACATCTAGAGGAGAAGAGAAAAAGAAAGGCTAATAAAAGGAGAAGAAGAAATGGATAAGTATTTAATACTTGATAAGAATAATAAACTTAGTAGTTTTAATGATATAGATTCTTTGATAAGTTATGGTGAGAGTCTTAGTAATATTTTTATGAAGATTAGTAATGATGAAATGATTGATATTATTGCTTATTACTTTGTTGAAGTTGAAA
>CAMOYT010000058.1 GCA_946630315.1 uncultured Bacillota bacterium
TTTTTATGATATAATAGCGCTGATTTTTGGGGTGGTTCTATGACTAGTGATTATAAATATGATTTGGAAAAAGCTTTAGATTTGTGTCTAAAAAAAGAAGATAAATATCATAGTAAAATTTATCCGCGTACTAATGAGAATTTAGGTTGTTTATTTTCTAATTTTGATGTTAAAGATAAAGATGTTTTGACAGTATTAGGATCAAGTGATCAGGTTTTTACAGCAAGATATTTAGGTGCTAAAAAAGTAGATAGTTTTGATATTAATAAATTAACTATTTACTATTATTATTTAAGAATATGGCTAATGAAATATCTAAGTATGGAGTATCCTACAAATGACTTCTTTAATTATGGAGATGTAGATATCTGGAAATTTATTTATTACTTAGATGTTAATAGTGAAGAAGAAAAAAATGCTAAAGAGTTTTGGTTAAATTATATTAAGCTTACTAATGGATTACCTAAACATTATTTGTTTTATGGTATGGGTATTCAAAATGAGAATGTATTTCATAATGACTTAGATAAAGTTGTTGATGGTGACTTAGATTTTCATAATGTAAGTGTTTTTGATGAGTTAGATATTAAAGATAAGTATGATTTTATAATACTTAGTAACATATTAGAATATAGTACTTCTAAGGAAGATTATTATATGTTGTCAGAAAATTTAAAAAGATTATTAAAAGATGATGGTTTATGTGTATGCAGTTATATGATGAATAGTAATTTATCTTCAGTACATAATGAAGAGAAGTATATTATGAATAGATTAGGATTTAAAGTAATTGAATATTATGAGAATTATGCTGATAATTTAGGTGTGAAAAGAGAAGTAGGATATGCCTATAAAAGGAAGTGATAATATGGAAAGAAATGTTTTTAGAGATTATTTGGGTGCTAAAATAGTTAGTAATAATGTAATACTTGATTATTATTCTAAAATATATTATCAAGCTAATGAAAACTTAATAGATATTTATTTAGATATGGATTTTGAAGATAAAGATGTTTTAAGTGTAGTTAGTAGTAGTGATCAGATATATACTCCTAAATTGTTGGGAGCTAGAAGAGTAGATGGATTTGATAGAAACAGATTAACTAAATATTATTATTATCTTAGAAGATGGGCTATCATTTATAATGATGATTTATATCCATATCCATTAATTAATGGTGATAGAAATTATCTTGCTAAATTATTAAATAAAGTAGTAGTTTGGTCTGATAAAGAGAAAGATGCATATGAGTTTTGGAAGAGTATTTATATACAAGGAGTTTATATAGATAATTTATTTTATGATGATAGAGTAAATGTAGGTAAAACTTTATTTGAAGATAATGTTAAGTATTTATATGATACTTGTGTAGAAGACTTAAATTATGCTAATTGTGACTTATTCAGTGAAGTTAATGGTAAAAGAACTTATGATTATATTATGATTTCTAATATATTAGAATATTGTCGTGGTGACAAAGAAAAGATTAAAACTGTTAGAGATAATTTATATAAATTATTAAATGAAGATGGTACTGTTATTTGTAGTCATTTAATTCGTAAGCCTATTGGTATGGATGATAAAGAGCTAGAAGTATTTGATGAAAAGTTTGAATTTGATGATTATGGTATGAATAAAGGGTATGTTTATAAAAAGAGGGGTTAAGTATGGATGTGATTAATAGAGATGTTGAGAATACATGTAGAGTAGTTAATTATCAAAATAATCTAGATGAATATGCAAGAATATATATGCATAGTAATGAAAACTTAGGCGAATTATTTAAATGTTTTGATGTTAAAGATAAGGATGTTTTAACAGTACTTGGTAGTAGTGATCAATATTTTTATAGTTTACTTAATGGTGCTAAAAGAGTAGATAGTTTTGATATTAATAAGTTAACTAAATACTATTATTATTTGCGTAAATGGGTAATTGAATATTTAGATGAGTATTATCCAAAGAGTGAATTATTACTTAATAATCAAATGTTAATTAAAGAATTATTAAGAATAGTTAAGTGTAAGAGTATAGATGAAGAAGATGCTTATATATATTGGAGCTGTTATAGTAATAGGGTAGATGATAATAATAATTTATTTTATTCATCTAGTTATTATAGAGAGAATGAACTTGGTAGTGTATCATTACTTAAGAGTTTAATTAATGATAGAGAATTATCTTTTGTACATATGGATTTATCTTGTGATGTTAATATTGAAGATAAATATGATGTTATTATTACTTCTAATATTTTAGAGTATTTTGCTGATAATCCTATTAAGCTTACTAGATGTCGAGATAATCTTAGAAAGTTATTAAAAGATGATGGTATTGTTGTTAATAGTTATGTAATGGATGCAGATGATTCTGATTTTAAAGATATGGAAAAGGCTTGTTTTAGTAGATATTTTGAAAGAGTAGATTTTCCTAAATTTAAAAGGAAGTTTTATGATTGCAGTTTTCCACTTGGTTGTGGATATATTAAGAAGAAATAAAAAATGATGTTAACAAAAAAATGTTGACATCTTCTTCTTCTTTTTATATAATATTATACAGTTATAGAAATGGAGGGATAATATGGCAGTTAAATTAAGATTAACAAGAATGGGTGCTAAGAAAAGACCTACTTATAGAATTGTTGCTACTGATAGTAGAAGACCTAGAGGTGGACAATATCTAGAATTAGTTGGTACTTATCAACCTGTTGGTGATAATGAAGTAAAAATTAATGAAGAAGTAGCATTAAAATGGTTAAATAATGGAGCTATTCCTACTGATACAGTTCGTAGTTTACTTTCTAAAGCTGGAATAATGAAGAAATTTGCAGAATCTAAAGTAAAGAAGGATAAGTAATATGGATTTAGTAGAATTAACAGAAGAAATAGTTAAGTCTTTAGTAGTAGATAAAGAAGCAGTAAGTGTTAAAGAATTTGATTCTGAAGACGATAAAACAATGCTTATTCAAGTTATCGTTAGTGAAGATGACATGGGTAGAATTATTGGTAAAGGTGGTAAAGTTGCTAATGCTATTAGAACTTTAGTACAAGCTAGTAGTGCTATTAAAGATAATAAATATATAAAAATTGATATAGATAAGTTTTAGAAAGTATTTACTTTCTTTTTTTTTATCGTTTGATATGCTATAATTTATACAGGTGTTAAAAATGAAAAAGTATTTATTATTATTTTTAGTTTTATTAATTCCTGTTAGTGTTTTTGCTAGAAATGATTCTAATAATTTAACTAGTGTAAAAAAAGACTTGATGACTAAGTTAGAATTAAAAAAAGAATTTAGTATTAACAGAAGCGTTGGAGCTAATGCTGTTCAAAATATTAGATATACAAATAAGTATATTTTTATTACACAGAGTACTTATAATGGTAATAATCAAAATAGTATTATGGTATTAGATAGAGAAACTAAAAAGTTGGTTAAAGAGTTAAAATATGATATTGGACATGGTAATGATATTACTTATAATGATCGTACTAGAGAGATAATGTTTTTAAAGAGCCTTACTAAAGATGTAGTAATTGTATGTTATGATTATGATACTTTAGAACATACTAGAGATATAGTGGTTGAAGGACTTACAAAGGCTTATGCTCTTAGTTATAATATTGATAATAATAGTTATTATATTGCGGCACAAAATAAGGGATATATACTTGATGGTTTATTTCAAATGGTAAGTAGTTTTGATATTAAGTCTAATCAAACTATTCAAAGTTTTTCATATTATGATGGATATTTATATTTTAGTAATTATGAAGCAGGTTTTCCTAATGGATGGCAAACTACATATGATGGGGTATTTAATCCATTTGATTCGGTAATATATGTTTTTGATATTAATGGTAAATTTGTTAAGGGATTTTTTATTCCACCAATAGATGGACAACCTACTGAGTTAGAGGGAATATCTTTTTATGATGGTGAAGCTTACTTTATATTTAATAATTGGCATTCTGGTAAGATAGATGTATATAAATATAGTGGTAATTTGTTACCTCTTAAGAATGAAAATGATTATAATAAAAAAGAAGATATAATCTTAGAAGATTTTAAAGATATGAGTATTAATAATACTTTTATGTATATTGTTAGTTTAATACTTATTTGTATTGTTAGTGCTACTATAATATTTATAGGTAATAAAAAATTAAAAGTATAATATAATGTTAGTGAGGTAATTAAATGGATACAGAAAGAAAGATTCCGAATCATGTTGGAATTATAATGGATGGAAATGGTAGATGGGCTACTAAGAGAGGACTTCCTAGATCAGCAGGACATAAAGCTGGAGTAGAGACTGTTAAAAAGTTATGTTTACATATGGCTGATGTTGGAGTTAAATATGCTTCTTTATATGCTTTTTCTACTGAGAATTTTAAAAGAAGTGCTGATGAAGTTAATTATTTAATGGATTTATTTATGATTTCTTTTAATAAAGAGATGAGAACTTTAGTAGATAGAGGAGTTAAGGTAGTATTTAGTGGTAGAAGAGAACCATTACCTGGGAAAGTATTAAAGGCTATGGATAAGATAGTTGAAGATACTAAAGACTTTGATGGTTTAACATTAAATATATGTTTAAACTATGGGTCTCATGCAGAGATAGTTGATACTACTAAAAAAATATGTGAGATGTATAAAAATGGAGAGATTGAATTAGATGATATTAATCCAGAATTTATACAACATAATTTATATCAAGATTTACCACCTTTAGATTTTGTTATTAGAACTAGTGGTGAACTTAGAGTAAGTAATTTTATGATGTATCAAGCAAGTTATGCAGAATTTTATTTTCCTGAGGTATTATTTCCAGATTTTAATGAAGAAGAGTTTGATAAGGCAATAGATGCTTTTAATCATAGAAATAGAAGATTTGGAGGGGTAAATAATGAAAAAAAGAGTAATTAGTGCAATATTAATAGTATTGGTATTCATACCATTCTTATTAATTGGTGAACTTCCTTTTGCAATTTTTATGTCTGTATTAGCTGCTTTAGGTATATATGAATTAATAAAAGTAAGAGAAACTAAAAAGAAGTTTCCAGTTGGTATGAAGATTATTGCTTTTTTGGCAGTATTGTTCTTTACTATGCTAAATTATAATTCTATTGATTTTGTACTTAATATTAATTATCAGATTATGAGTATTATGATATTCTTATTCTTGATACCTATTGTATTTATTAATAATAATGATAAATATAATTTTGATGATAGTTTATTTTTAATGGGATCAGTATTATTTATAGGACTTAGTTTTAATTTAATTATAGTTACTAGAAATTATGATATTTCATATATTATTTATCTATTATTAATTACTACTATTACTGATACATTTGCATTATTTACTGGTAGATTGATTGGTAAACATAAAGTTAGTCCTAAGATTAGTCCTAATAAGACTATTGAGGGGTGTATTGGTGGATTATTAATGGGTACTTTTGTAGGTTCTGCATTTTATATAACTGTTATTAATCCTAGTTATTCTTTAGTATTTGTTATATTAATTACTGCTTTACTTAGCTTAGTTGCTCAAGTAGGTGATTTAGTATTTTCTGCTATTAAAAGATATTATGATAAGAAGGATTTCTCTGATTTGATTCCAGGACATGGTGGAATTTTAGATCGTTTTGATAGCTTGATATTTGTTACATTGGCATTTATTGTTATAATGTCTATATTATAGAAAAGAGGTAATTATGCTTAATTTTTTAATTAATTTATTATTGTTTATAGTCATTCTTGGGGTAATAGTTTTTGTTCATGAATTTGGACACTTTATTTGGGCTAAGATATTTGGTGTTTATGTTTATGAATTCTCTATTGGTATGGGACCTAAATTATGGGGTAAAAAAGGGAAAGAAACACAATATAATTTACGTGCTATACCAATTGGTGGTTTTTGCCAATTAGCTGGAGAAGATGTTGAAGTTGATCAAGACTATAAAATACCCAAGAATAGAAGATTACAAGATAAAAATCCATTTCAAAGATTTTTAATTATGTTCTTTGGTGCTGGTAATAACTTTATTTTAGCAATCATTTTATTATTCTTTATTGCTTTAGTATGGGGTGGAAGTACTATGAATCCTATTATTACTTCTGTTGAGAAGGGTACTCCTGCATATGATGTTGGAATAAAAGCAAATGATGTTGTTAAAGAGATTAATAATCATAAGATTACTACTAGCGATGATATTGCTCTTTATTTGGCTATTTCTAATCCAGAAAAGAAAAATACTTTTGTTATTGAAAGAGATGGTAAGAAATATACTTATAAGATTAAACCTGAGAAGATAGGTAAAGGTAAGAATGTTAGTTATAAATATGGTATAGGTATGAAACAAAAGAAAGAATCTGGTTTTCTTGGTTCTATACATTATACTTTTGTAAAGACTAAGTCTATATTTAAACAAATGTGGGTTACTGTATCTGCTTTAGTAACAGGAGGAGTTAAGCTTAGTCAATTAAGTGGTCCTGTTGGTATTTATTCTATTGTTGGAGAACAAAGAAGTGCAGGACTTGCTAGTGTATTATATTTAATAGCTTTCTTAAGTATCAATGTTGGTTTTATTAACTTATTACCATTACCAGCATTTGATGGTGGACATATTCTATTTATCTTAATTGAAATACTTAGATTTGGTAAACCAGTTGATCCTAAAATAGAGGGTTATATACATGCTGTTGGTATGATTTTATTGTTATTATTGATGGTGGTTGTCACATTCAATGACATTTTACGTTTAATTCAATAAAAATAGACATTTTGTTTACAGTAAAAATTGGACAATATATTGTCCTTTTTTTTGTCTAATATTATAATGAAAATAGAGATAATGGGGTTGATAATATGAGTGTAATCTTAATTATCATATTGATTATAGTAGTTATACTCTTTACATTATCTATTGGTATATTACTAAAAGATAGTAATAGAAAGTTCTATGTAGATGATGAAGGAAAAGAAAAAAACGAAGAAGAGAATGATGAGGAAATAATCTAGTAAGGGAAGTGATACAATGACAATATTTTATATCTTTTTAGCAATTGTTGTTATTGTGTCTTTATTTACTGGTATTATTGTAAGTATTGTAGAAAAAAGAAATTTAGGAAATAATCATGTTATTGTTAATGAAGTTGTTAAAACTGTTGTTGTTCCTAAAGAGGTAGAGAAGGAAGTTATTAAGGAAGTCCCTGTTGAAGTAATTAGAGAAGTTGAAAAAGAAGTACCTGTA
>CAMOYT010000059.1 GCA_946630315.1 uncultured Bacillota bacterium
AAAAGATTAAATATATTAATCTTTATTTTCATTTATGTAGTTATCTAATTCTTGACTCCAATTAGTAGTAGCTTCATCACACATCATAGCTTCACTATAATTACCAATACTTTTAAATAGAAGAGAAGTACCTTTACTATTCTTTTTGAAGTTAGCAATATTTTCTCTTTTAATACCTATACTACTACCAGCAGCATAACTATCAATATCAGCTCCAACATATATAAATTCAAAGCCACTATTTTTAATTAACTTAGTAATTTTTCTCTTATCATATTCTCTTGATGCATTCTCATATCCATCGGTAATAATTATAAATAATACTTTATCAGTTTCGACTTTCTTAAAATAATTAATAGTATTACCTAAAGCATCATATAATGCAGTACAACCACCTACATAATAATCTCTATTAGTTAATTTCTTAATATTTTTAATAGACTCCCTCTTATGCAAATAATTATAATTATCACTAAATAATACAGTACTAACAAAAGTATTATATTTATTCTTCTTTTCCCTTTCTAAATATTCATTAAAGCTACTAATAGTATTTTCTTCACTACCACTCATAGAGCCACTCTTATCTAATATAAATACTACATCTAATTTCTTCATCTTTCTTCACCTCACGACTACATTTTATAATTATTTATAAATTAATTGGTCGCTTATAAAGAGACAAAAAAAGAAAGATTTCTCTTTCTATAAATTAACTTTACTAAGTAAGAATATAAATACTAATATTCCAATACATACACCTGCTACCATTTCACAAATAAGACCAAATATAACAGAAGCAAGACTAGTATTACCTTCATCTCTACATAATTCTTTAATAGACTCTATTGGTTTATCCTCATTATCTTCTCTAATTGCTTGTACTTTAGAAAGACTAAAACGTCTATACAAAACATTAGTAATAAGACCAACTAAGCCACATAATACTACATAAACAATAACATTCCTTGTAATAACTAATACTATTAACATAATTAGTGATAGACTAATACCATATATATACATTTTTCTATAAAAATAATATAAGAAATTAAATAAAGCAGCAAAGACATTAAATTGACTATTCATAATATTATCATAATTCTTACCAATAAACTCTTTTTGTAATTCACTATCATCTATCAAACTATTAGTTTGTTGTACCTCTTGTACTTGTTGTGTTTGTTGTTGAACTTGTTGTTGAACTTGTTGTGTTTGTTGTTGAACTTGTTGTTGTACTTGCTGAGATTGAGCAGTAACATAAGCTCCAGTTTGATATGGTTGCTGTACAACTACTTGTTTTTGTACATGAGGCTTAAATATATCTTGTACTGGAACAATTTGCTGAGGAGTTTGACTACTAGCAGGAATAATTTGTGTAGCTTGTTCCATGATAACCTGAGTAGGAAGTATTTGAGTATGTCCTAAACTAGGTATATTAGTATATCTATCTAAAGAAGGCGCACTATTAGTAGAAACATTTTCTTGCTCCATAATATATTACCTCCTTTTCTAATATCTCTAATATCAAGATACCACAAAAATAGTCAATACTCAAAAGAAATAGGAAAGTTTAGTGTCAACTATATGTTATAATTTACTTGGTGATAATATGGATATAAATAAAAAATTAGAATTATACTTACAAGAAAACTTAATAGTACCTAGAAGAAGTATATTTAAAAAAGCTTATTTAGGAGAAGAATCAGTAGAATGTGCAAGTATTTCTACTTATATAGATGATAACAAAGAAGATTCTTTTCAAAAAAAATTATTTGAATTAATAGATAATAAAAATCTAAAAGATAGTGACGTATATAATAAAGTAAATATAGATAGAAGACTATTTAGTAAAATAAGAAGTAGTGAAGAATATCATCCATCTAAAGAGACAGTAATATTATTAGGTGTAGCTTTAGAATTAGAAGAAGATGAATTAGAAGAATTACTAGAAAGTGCAGCTTACTCTCTACCTAAAAATACTACTTTTGATTTAATAATAAGATTTTGTTTTAAAGAACATATATATAATTTAAATCAAATTAATGAGTTCTTATATGATCATAATTGTAAAACACTAAATTAAGAAGTATAATAATTATAGTAGGTGAGAATATGAAAAAGGTAATATTAATAATAATTCCAATAATCTTAATAATAGCAATAGGAGCAGTAGCAGGATTCCTATTCTTAACAAGAAATCCATATATGGGTAAATATAAAATAATAAATGTATATAATGATGGAACTGAAACTACAGAATTAGAATTAAAATATCAAAATAAATTTGTATATATTTATCATTTTAATACTGATGATTGTAAAGAATATACTTTTGGTAAATATACAATAAAAGGAAATAAATTATTATTAAAAACACATTATATGGATGGAGATGTAACAGAAACATTTTATTTAAAAGATAATAAAATATGTAGAAAAGAAAACTGTAAGAATTATTTAACTTTCCAAAAAGTATCTTCTCTAAGTGAAGTAGAAAAAAATATTATTAAACAAGATAAAGATGACTTTATAAAAGAACAACAAGAATTAGAACTAGAAGAAGAACAAGAAAAAACACTTAAGAATGCAGAAAAAGAATATAAAAGTATTAAAGAAAGTGAAAAAGAAGCTTTTAATAAAATTACTGCTACTACATATAAATCATATTTAAATAATTCTAATAAACTAGTATTATTATCAAACACTTGTAAATATTGTGAACAAGCAGAAACTATCTTACAAAAACTAAATAAAGATTATAATTTAAAGATAGATTATATTGAGACATCTCATTTATCAGCACAAGATATTGAAACTATAACTAAGTCATCTGAAGATTTTAATAATGGTTTTGGTACTCCAACCTTAATTGCTATAAAAAATGGTAAAGTAGTAGATATCTTAGAAGGAATAACTGATACAAAAGGTTATGTAGATTTCTTAAAAGAGAATAAATATATTAAGTAGGTGAGAATATGAAATGTAAAAAATGTGGAGAAAAACTTGATAAGAAGTATCATAACTGTCCTAATTGTGGAGCTAAAGTAAAAAAATCAATGGTATGGTTAATACTATTAATTATCTTTGCATCAATCATCTTTTTAGCACTAGTATTCTTAGTAGCTTATAATTTGTTTAAATCACCATATGTTGGTACTTGGGAAACAGAAAATAGTTATGAAGATTATTCAATAATAATTTCTTTAAAGATAAAAGATAATCATACTTTTACCTATAGAACATATAAACGTGGAGAAGATAATTATTTTGAGTATTATGGTAAATGGAAAGAAGAAAATGACAAATTATTATTAAAATTAAAACTAGATGGAAAACAAACAGATTTAGAAGTATATAAGAAAAATAATAAAGAATTATGCTTATATGATAAAGACTGTGTTGAAGAAAGTAAATTATATAAGAAAAACCCATTTAAAATACATAAAAATAGAATAGAAAAAATAGAAGAAGAATCACCAGCAAGTGAAGAAAAAGAAGAATATTCATTTGATACTGAGTATAATCCAAGTGAAGACTCTAATAAAGCATTGATTTATCTATTCTATGGAGATGGTTGCCCACATTGTGCAGAATTCATAGACTTTTTAAATAATCTAGATGAAAAGACAAAAGATAAGTTTGTTGTATTAATGTATGAAACATGGAATAATGACAAAAATGCAGATTTGATGGAAGAAATAATGGATGAATTATTACCTAATGAAGAACCAGGTGTACCATTTATTATGATTAATGATAAAAAATGGTTAGGATATACAGAAAGTTATGAAAATGGAATTTTAGACGCAATAAATAATTATAATCCAGATGGCTATGATTTAGCTGAAGATTTTGATTTCTAATTATAATATATGATACAATATAAAAAGGAGGAGAAAACATGAAAAAGAAAATACTTATCTTATTATTAATTCCAATAATCTTTATAGGACTAACAGGATGTGGTAAAACTAATATTGAAAAGAAAGATGATGGTAAGAAGTCTATCGTATTAGAAGATAAAAAGTTAGGCTTAAAAACTACATTTAAATATGAAGATAAATTAAACATTTCAGATATAGAATTTAGTGATGAAGGAGCAAGTAAATCAGTAGAATTTGATATGGAAGATCAAGATGCCGAAGTAGAAATGTATTATACTTCTATGTCAGATACTAGTTATAAGAATTCTCAAGATATTAGATCTAAACAAAAACACTATAAAGAATATAAATTCGGTAAATATAAAGGTTATGCATTTTCAGAATATGATAGTAATTTAAAATTAAATATTATCTTAAATGAAAACGATAATAAAATGTATGATGTATTATTTGTAGATATTGAAAGATTAGATACTGATCAAACAATTATTATGTCAGAAATTTTTGATAATGAAGAATTCCAAGAATTATTTAATTCAATCAAATTTGTAAAAACTACTAATAAACAACAATAATACATAACTGTAATTGTATTATATATTGGTATGTGATAAGCTCAAAACATCGAGAGCTTTGAAATTATATTTAGAAAAAGAAGGAATCCTTCTTTTTTTATGCTATAATATTATTACTAGGAGAGTGAAATTATGAATCCCAATATTAAATGGGAAAAAACAATTCTAAATATTTCTTTAATAGGCAGTCTACTATTCTTAATAGCTGAAATAGTAGTTGCTATAGTAACAAGTTCTAATGCTATATTTATGGATGTAGTATATGATATAGCTGATTTAATAATGATAGGACCATTTATCTTATTAATTCCATTATTATATAAAAAAGAAACAGAAAAAAGACCATATGGTTTCTCACAAGTAGAATCATTATTCATAATGATTAAATCAGGTTTATTAATAGGAGTAACACTATTCTTAATATTTGATAGTGCTAAATCATTATTTCAAGGTGGTAATGATGTAGATGGAACAGCAATAGCTATTTTTGAAGTAATAGTATCAATCACATGTGTAATAATGTATTTATTATTAAGCAAACTAAGTAGAAAAAAAACATCACCATCTATTGAAGCAGAATTATATATATGGAAATTAGATGCCCTATCAACAATTGGTGTAGGAGTAGCCTTCTTTATAAAAGTATTATTAGATAAAACACCATATTCTTTTATAGGACCATATATTGACCCAGCAATCGCAATCGTTTTAGCAACCTTATTACTAAAAGAACCAATAAGTCTATTTGTAGAGTCAATAAAGAACTTAATATTATTTGCACCTGATACAGAAACAAGTACTAAAATAAGAGATATATGTGCTGATAAATTAACTTCATATAATTGTTATATAAATTTCTTAGATGTAATAAAAACAGGAAGAAAATTATGGATAGAAGTATACTTTGTACCAGAAAAAGAAACCATTAATTTAATTAACTTAAAGAAAGCAAGACAAGAAATAAATGAAGAACTATCCAAAGAGTTTGAAAGTTTATATGTTGAACTAATACCTGATGTAGATGAAGCATCTGGTAGCATCCTAGATAAAGTAAATACAAGACGTCCAGATAAGATTACTCATTTAAAGAAAAAAGAAGAAAATAAAATTAGAAAGAAGAGCCTATCGTAAGATAGACTCTTTTATGTTATAATTCTACTATAAGGAGACGTTTATGGAAGAAAAAGTAATAGATACAGATAATAAAAAACAGCATGGAGAAAATAGATGCCCAAATTGTCAAGCATCAGATGTAACTTTAAATATAAAAAAAGGAAAACTAGTATGTAATTATTGTGGAACAGAATTTGAACCAGAAGAAGTAGAAGGAATAGAAAAAGAAGCTAAGAATTTAAAAGGAATAACAGTGGGTTCTGGTACAAAAGATATAAAAGAAGGAAATGACATAATAACATTAAAATGTGGAGGCTGTGGAGCAGAAGTAGTTATTAATTCTAATGAAGCAACAAATGCTAGATGCCATTGGTGTAGAAGCATTTTATCCCTAAATTCACAAATAGATAATGGAGCAGTACCAGATGAAGTATTACCATTTAAATTAGAAAAACAAGAAGCAGAAAGCAAAATAAGAGACTTTGTAGAAAAAAGAAAATTCTTTGCTCATCCAACCTTCATTAAGGAATTTAATTCCAAGAATATCATGGGAGTATATTTTCCATATTTATTAGTAGATTGTAATGCTCATGCTAAATTTAGCGGAGAAGGAGGTCATCTCCTAAGAAGTTATACAATAGTAGTTGGGAAAGATAAAGATGGAAATGAAAAAAAAGAAACTGTCTATGATATAGATCTATATAATGTAGAAAGAGATTTTGATATAGCAATAGATGATTTAACAATAGAATCATCAAAAGATAAATTAAATAAAAAAGCGAAAGATAAAACAACTAATATTATTAATTCAATAATGCCATTTGATACCGAAAATTGTGTAAAATACCAAGCTAACTATCTAGCAGGATACACATCAGAAAAAAGAGATATAAATATAGGAGATCTAGAAGATAAAGTCAATCAATCACTAGTAGATGTAGCAAGACATGCTATTAATACAGACTTAAAATTTTATACATCAGGTATAAGTTGGAAAGATGAAAATCTTAATATAAAAGGAAAACAATGGGTATCAGCATATCTTCCAGTTTGGCTATATTCATATCTAGATCAAAAAAATATCTTACACTATGTTGCAGTAAATGCTAGAACTGGAGAAACTATGGGTAGTGTACCAATGAATAAAAAGAGACTGCTAGGCATATCATTTCTAATAGATATAATAATATTAGGAGTAATACTATTACTATATTATCTAACTAATATTTCAGCATTCTTAGTATTCTTAATAAGTTTAATAGCTGGACCAATATTCTATGCTTCTAAAGGTTCATCTTATCGTAATAGTGGTGCAAGACATAATTATGAATTAGAAACAAAAAGTACAATTACTAATCTAAAAAGAGTAGATAACCAAGTAAGAACATTAAGAGAAAGATCATTTAGCCATATAAGCGGAGTAAATCAAAATAGAATAGTAGGAGAATATACTGATATAAAGAAAGAAGAAAATGAAGAA
>CAMOYT010000060.1 GCA_946630315.1 uncultured Bacillota bacterium
TTCTACTGTTTTTTCTACAGCTTGTTCTGCCGATTGTTCTACAGATTTTTCTACTGTCTTCTCTACTGAACCTTTTACGGTATCAATTGTTGCATTGGCAGCATATTCTGCTTCTTTATCTTCTAATGATTTTTCATTACCATCATTACCTACTAAGTTTCCTGTTGTTTCTTTCTTTCCTGTTTTTACAGTCGTATCAATGGCATTCTTACCAAATTCTCCTACTGCATCTTTGGTTTCTTTACCAAATACGTCTGCTGCTTTTTGATCTACTCTATTTATAGCACTTCCTAATTCAGTTTCAGCTAATTTATTTCCTACTCTTTCACTTAATGGATTAGTTACACCTTTTGCTAATAACCAAGATGTTCCTGTTGCGGCTGTACCTAATGCCCAAGATGTCTTCAAATCATATCCTGATTGTAGATTAGATGTAACATTTGAACCATGTGAACTTAACATATTAGTTATTTTGCTTGCTTTGCTTGATACTTTTGATGCTTTTTCAGCAAGCTGCGCAGCATCTAGTGATTTAGTGGCACTTGAAGCACGAGACATATAAATGTTAGAAGCTACTTTTCCTGTTACTACAGCTGCTGTTACTTTTCCACCAAATTTAAAGAATTTAGCATAAGTACTATCTTTATCAAAATAACTATTACGATTTATCCAATCAAAGGCTTCATTATTTTCAAATAGTTCTACTGCAAGATCTCTTTTAGCAAAGTCTTTCATTGATTTTGCTGTATCTTTAAATCCTAATAATGATGTAACACCAGCTCCTAATGTAATGGCACAATCTCCAATATCTTCAAAGAATTCTGTAAATCCTTCTCCAAATTTAAAGATTCCCATTCCAATTGTTGCTCCTACTCTAGACAATGTATTTGGATTTACTTGATTAGACATACCAAATGCTTGATTTACTAAAAATTGATCTTCTGACATATGTAATTGGTCTGCTGCTTGTTTTAAATCACCTGATTCATATTTTTCTACTAAATCAAATTGTTTAGCTGCTAAAGCATCCATACTTGCTAAATCATCTTGCATAGTAGAAAATCCTTCTAGTAATCCACTAATTACAATAGTACTATCTAAATTTACTTTATATGATTTTCCAGCATCTTTGATAGCATCTAAATCAGCATCTAATTCTTCTTTATATGATTTAATTGAATCATTAATTTTATTTACTACCTTTTCTCCTACTTGTAATTGGCCTTTGTTTAAATCTACTATGCTCATATTTTCACCTTACCTTATTATTCTATTTTATTATATAATTTTTTTACTATTTTTTAAAGTACATTTATAAATATTTACAAAAAAAGTAGCTAATGCTACTTTAATCTACTAAAACTGTATCTTTATAAAGAATAATATCTTTTACTTCTTTTCTTACTGTATGTAATATTAATGGATCATCATCTATTAATATTATTATTTTATTATCTTTATCTAATTTCTTCAAATAATTTACTTTTAAGTTAGATGATTCTTCAAAATTGTTTTCTTCTCTTGATATTATATTTCTATTCTCTTTTAGAAAGAATGGTGCATATTTATCTAACCAAATATTTTTTTCTTCTCTTCCGGCAGTCATTCTAGTAATAGATAATATATGTAATGTTACATTAGGTAATTTAGATATTTCTTCTAACTTTTCTAATGATGTATATAGAGGCCTCTTCTTATCATAATCATAAGCTACTCCAACATTGTAATCTGCTATTACTCCATCCATATCTACATAGATATCAATTTTATTATTTTCATATTTTTTTAATTCTTCTTTTAGATACATATTATTCTCCTTTACTTAAAATAATTATAACACAATTATTTTTTCCCAAGGTAATTCTTCTTTTCCAAAATGTCCATAATTAGTAGTTTTAGTATATATTGGTTTTCTTAAATCAAAATAGTTAATTATACCTTGAGGAGATAATGGTATATTTTCTAATACTTTATTAAGTATTTCATCTTCTGGAATAGTATTAGTATTATGAGTATTAATATATACAGATACTGGGTCTTTTACTCCTATTGCATAAGATAATTCTACTTCACAAGTAGTTGCATATTTATTAGCTACTATGTTTTTAGCAATAAATCTAGCCATATATGAAGCACTTCTATCAACTTTAGTTGGATCTTTGCCTGAAAAGGCTCCTCCACCATGAGGTGCATATCCTCCATATGTATCTACTATTATTTTTCTTCCTGTTAATCCTGAATCTCCAAGTGGTCCTCCTATTACAAATCTTCCAGTTGGATTTATTAATATTTTAGTATCTTTCTTTAACAATTTTTTTGGTATTACTTTTTCTATTACTTCTTTTTGTAATTCTTTTGTTAATACTTTTATATCTTTATTTTCTTTTGTTTGAGTTGAAATTACTATTGTATCTACTCTAGTTGGAATATTATCAACATATTCTATTGTTACTTGAGTTTTTCCATCCGGTCCTAAATCTTTTATAATATTTTCTTTCCTGACTTCTGTTAATCTTTTGGATAATTTATGAGCTAATGATATCGCTAGAGGCATATACTCTTTTGTTTCAGTAGAGGCATAACCAAACATTATTCCTTGATCTCCAGCTCCTCCTACTTCATCATTAGTACCTAAAGCAATATCACTAGATTGTTTTGTAATATTAATTAATACTTTGCATGTTTTATAATCAATATCATAGTCTTTTCCCAAATAACCAATATTCTTTATTGTATTTCTTATTACTTTTTCAATATCCACTTCTTTATTTGATGTTACTTCTCCTGTTACTAATATTAAATCCTTTCCAGCTACTGTTTCAATTGCAACTCTTGAGTTCTTGTCCTTTCTTAAATATTCATCTAGAAGAGAATCTGATATCAAATCACACAATTTATCAGGATGCCCTTCTGTTACACTTTCTGATGTAAATAATTTTTTCATATAACCTTCCTTTCTCAAATACATGCTTCAAGAAAAAGAAAAAGCCTTGTACTAGTACAAGACTTTAATATCATCAGTCAAAGCACTAGCTTTGTCGGTATTAGCACCTTGCCTATTGGTAGGTTGCTGTGGAGTCATAAAGCCGAATCTCTCGTCCACTCTTGATAACACATATTTGTAAAGTAATTATATATAAGAGTTTATATTTTGTCAATGTGATATAATAAATATGGTGATAATATGATTAAAGATAATATTATGAAAATTATTAATGAAATTAATAAGTCTGATAGTAAACTAATTTGTGTATCTAAAACAAGAAGTAACGATGAAATAATGGAAGCTTATGATGCTGGTATGCGTGATTTTGGAGAGAATCATGTAAAAGAATTAGTAGAAAAAAGAAAGAGTCTTCCTAAAGATATTAGATGGCATATGATTGGTCACTTACAAACTAATAAAGTAAAAGAATTATTGGATGATGAAGTTTATCTAATACATTCAGTAGATAGTATAAAATTAGCTCGTGAGATTAACAAAAGAAGTAATCATAAACAAGATATATTGCTAGAAATAAATATTGCTAATGAAGAATCTAAATATGGATTTAGCACTGATATTAATGAATTAAAAGAAGTAGTTAATGAAATAAGTAAATTAGAAAATATTAATTGTATTGGATTAATGTGTGTTGCGCCTAATACAGATAATCCAGAAGACAATGTAAAATATTTTAATAAACTTAAGGGCCTTGCTGATAGTCTTAATCTTAAAGTATTATCTATGGGTATGACAAATGACTATTTAGTAGCAACTAAATGTGGAGCTACATATATTAGAGTTGGTACTGGTATATTTGGAGAAAGAGATTATACAAAAAAGACTAATAATTAGTCTTTTTCATTTGGTAGTAAAAATACAAAGCTAAATAAGCTTATTAATAATAGTATTATTCCAATAACTGGATAAATATATACTAATTGATTAGTTGTACCATAAATATCTAATACACCTTTTATGATACTTCCGAAGCATAAAGTCAAAAGACTTGCTAAAAGTAGATTACTAGATATTGTTGGTACCTCTATTTTTTTCTTAATTAGGAATAAATTAGTGATAAGTCCAATTAAAGGATAAATAAAAGCTGTAATCATAAATATAGACATTACCCCATGACTAAATGATTCATATATACTTGAAAATATTACTATAAATAATGTAAATACAAGATAAAATATTCCTTCTTTTTTAATATCCAATATAGACAATATCACTCACCTTCCTTTCAGATATTCTATTTCCATTAGTAGTAGGATTATTAACTACTTTTCCATTAAAATACATAGTTGATGATCCTCCACCATCTAAGTTATAAGCTGTTGTACAGCCTAAGCTTTTCATAAAAGTTGCTAGTTCATAGATTGATAAACCACTAGATGCACTAGTTCTTCCATCACTAACTACAAAGACATAATGATTATCATCAATTATTCCAATAGCAGTTCTTGGATTTGACTTCATAGCCTGCCCAACTTCAGTATTAGTATTAACTACAATTTCTTCATCCTCTACTAGAGCAGGCCCAAAAGATAAGATATTATAAGCACCTTTATTTACTAAATTCTCTAGGGTCATATCAGATTCATTTATTATTTCCCATGAACCATCTTTATATATTACTAAATCTTGTTGATTACTTTTAGCAGTATTACGATATATAGTTCCATTTTTTAGAACATATCCATATTCTTGTACACCATAGTAATCACCGTTGATTGCTAAAATAGCATTTATAGAACTAGCTATAGTTGATGTTTTCTCTGTTACATTCTTACCATATGTATTATTAGCAAATGCTGTTTTTAACAATGAAGAATCTTTTAATTCTACATCGGCTACATAAATAGTTGTATCATTTTCACGATATTCTTTTAATGTAATAGTTACATTATCATCACTATAAGTATTTGTAGTACTAGTTACTTCTCCTGTTGATAAATTACTAGTATCTATTGTTGCTACTTGAAGAGATGATGATAGTACAAATGTATTTAATAATAAATAAATTGTAAAACTAATTAACAATACAGAGTAACAAATAGTAAATAAGTGTTTTCTTATAATTATCCCTCCTTCTTAAATATTATGTTTTTTTGTATGAACCAACTAAATAAGAATATAGTTATTTCAGTAATTATCTTAGCAATATATTTACTCATTACTAATGACAAAGTTGTAACTAATGCTGTATTTAATATTAATATAATAATTGCTAGTAATGAGTATTGTAACAATGATGATTTAACTTTTTTAGTTGATTTAAATACTAAACTTCTATTTAATCCATAATTAGTTGATGCACTAATAATTCTTGCTATGATATTAGATACTATGATGTTATTTGTAAGTAAATTAAAAAGTACAAATAAAACATAATCTAGAAAGAAGCATGAAAGTGATGATAAAGAAAACTTTAATATTTCTTTATATATTTTAAATGAATCTTTAAAAGCATTGAAATGAGATCCTGAATTATTATCTATATAAATTGTTTGAATAGTTAATTCTTTTATTTTGACATTATTTCTTGTTGCATTTAATAAAACATTCATTTCATATTCAAATCTTTCTCCATCTACTTCTAACATATATGGAACTAAACTTTCAGTAAAAGCTCTTAATCCAGTTTGTGTATCATAAATATCTCTATATGTTACTAAACTATAGACAAATCTAGTTATAGAATTTCCTAAAAAACTTCTTAATGGAGTATTCTTTCCTCTTTTTCTAGAACCTAAAACTAAGGTACGAGGATGCTTTTTTAAATAATTAATTAATTTATCAGCATCCTCTATTGTATGTTGTCCATCTGAATCCATAGTAACTATATAATATGCATCATATGTATCTTTAATATATTTTAATCCCTCTTTTAGAGCATGACCTTTTCCTTGATTTTCTGGGTATGTTATTACTTTAGTTTTACATTTATTAAATATATGTTGATAATCCTTTCCTGAACCATCATCTACAACTACTACTTGGTAGTTATTCTTTTTTAAATTATCTACTAATGGTATTAATTTATCATCAGGTTCATATGCTGGTATTAATGCTACTTTTATTCTATCTTTGGAATCCACCTCTTCCACCTCCATTTGATCTAGTTCCTACACTTGTTACAGTCGAGGTAAGTGACACTGATTGTGTATTATTTCCTGCTGTTAAAGTATATGTTTCATTAGTCTTTAGGGATGGACTAGATATAACTATTGATTGATAACTCTTCTTTGGAGAATAAGTAATTCCAGCAAATTCAATACTTCCAGAGGCTTGAGATGATAATGTTACAAGAACAGTATTTTGAGTTGAAGAATTAGATACATTTTGAACCATACCAGATGATCCTACTGCTATCAATTCTCCTCCTGAAATATCAAATGTTCCATTATAGTCTAGCGCTCCATTTCCATTATTAGTTGGACCATCTACATGTACTACTCCACTGGTCATAGTTATACTACCATTTGAGTCTAAGCCATCACCCTCACTATTTACATATATTGTACCACCATTTATTGTTAGGAGACCACCATTATTCGAATCCATGAATTTATCTTGTCTACTTCCTTGTCCAGAATTGTCATTTCCTCCACCAATATTAATTCCATCATCACTTGATGTTACATTAATTGTTCCATCATTAATTGTAATCTTATATGCTTCAATACCTTCATATGACTTATTTATATTAATTGTTCCTTTATTAATAGTTATTTCATTATCAGCATGCATTCCATCATCATTAGTAGTAATAGTATATGTACCATTATCAATAGTAATTGTTTCATTAGAATGAATAGCATCATCTATTGAATTAATAATAAATGTACCTTTCTTAATAAGTAATGTAGTACCAGCCTTTAATCCTTTTTGTGATTCTTCACTGGTTGTTTTACCTGATGTAATATTAAATGTTCCATTATAAATAGTTAATGAAGTTTCTGCTTGAATACCATCTAAACTAGAAATAATTTTAAATTTACCATTAGTAAT
>CAMOYT010000061.1 GCA_946630315.1 uncultured Bacillota bacterium
CCATAATCAACCCTCCATCAAAAAGAAAAGCCTATGTTGTAGCTTTTCTTCTATGTTTTTTCTATTTTATAAAATATTTCTTATATAAAAATAAAGCTACACCCCATCCAATTACTACATCACTACTCTATATTTATATTATATTAAAAATAAATAGTATTTAAAAATAAAATGTAAACAAATGTTGTAAATTTACAAATAAAAAAGGACTCTAATGAGTTCCTTTAGTAATTATAAATGATACTCCTTTTTTCTCATTCTTTATAACAATATCATAATCCATCATATTAAGTGTCTTCTTAACAATATTAAGTCCTAATCCAAATTGTCCTTTAATACCTTTTCTAAATGGATTAAATATTCCTTCAAGTAAATCATCATCTATTTTCTCTCCATCGTTATAAAGAACTATTCTATTAGTTCTACAAGTAATTTTAATCTCACTTTTAGCATATCTCATAAAATTACTTAAGATATTATCAAGTATAGTCTCCCATGCATCTACAGTACCAACAAACTTACTTTTTTTATCAATATCAATTTTAAAATTAACATCTTTTCTATTAAATTTAAACTTTGCTACTTCTCCATTGATAATACTACCCATATCAACATCAACAACTTCTACTTTACTATCTTTTAAATAATCCAATTTATTTAAATATAAAAGTGAATGTACTTTTTGTTCTAATTTATCAGTTTGTTCCTTTATAACAACAAGAGCATCTTTTGGTTCTTCTACCTCATCTTCAACTGCTTCAATATATGATTTTATTACTGATAATGGAGTCTTAAAATCATGAGAAATATTTTGATACATCTGATTTCTATACTTCTCTTGATTAATTAAACCAAGTCTCATATCTTCAATAGCAAGATATAGACTTCTAACTTCATCATCTACTAAAAAGTCCATATGATGATTATATTCTTCATTATCAATATTATCTATTTTATTCTTTAACTTTTCTATCTTTCTAACTAATATATAACTCCATAATACTAAAGCCAATCCAATCAAAGCAAAAGTAATAAGCATAATTGGAAATATAGTACCAAGTATATTAGCTTTTACTCTATTAATATAACTATCATTACTCAAAGCTATTTTAGTTAATCCATCATCTTCAATCATATAATAATAATATATTTTATTTTTATATCTAAATTTACCATGTTGTTTTTCCATCTTATTATATATCTTATTAATATTATTAACTTTAATAACTTGATTTAAATTACTACTAGTAAATATACTGCCATCTTCAAACACATATAAGTAAGCTACTTCTGTATTAAGTAATTTATTATCCATATCTTGTTCAACCATCTTTAATGGTTCTGATAAATGACTATATAAACTAGATTCTACTACTGGAATAATCATTTTAGGAAGAACAACTCCTAAAGCTAAAAAGAGTATTAAAAAAGCTATTCCAACAATAAATAATAATTGTTTACTTAATCTATTCTTTTTACTATTCATGATAATCTATACCCGAATCCATATATAGCAGATAAATTAAGTTTAGGCATTTTCTTTCTAAGCCTTCTAACTAAGTCATCAACTACTCTATCACTTCCAAAGTAGTCATCACCCCATACTAAATTAAGTATTTCTTCTCTTGAAAATCCTTTATCTTTATTAGTTAAAAATAATAAAAGTAAATCAAACTCTAAAGTAGTTAACTTTATTTCTTTGTCATTTAAATAAGCTATTCTCTTATCTTTATCTACTCTATATTCATCATAAATAATATAATTATTATTACTATTTTTATATACTCTTTTTATTACATTATTTACTCTTAAAACTAATTCTTTAGAAGAATATGGTTTAGTAATATAATCATCACTTCCCAGTTCTAATCCAAGTATCTTATCTAAATCTTGATCTCTTGCACTAGTAAAAATAACTGGAACATCATTATTCTTTTCTCTTATAGCTTTAATAATATCATATCCAGATATATCATCTTTAAGCATAATATCAAGTATCCATAAATCTACTTTTTGATCAATATACTCTAAAGCTTTTCTTCCTTCATCAAAAGTAACAACTTCATATCCAGCTTTTTCTAAATAAAGCTTAACTATATTACTTAAATCTTTTTCATCTTCAACCAAACAAATTTTATACATTTATATCACCAAAATAATTATATCACATTAAAAACCTCATTTTATGTGAAATTATGTGAAAAAAAAGTAGCATTTCTGCTACTTATACATATCAAACAAATTACTACCATGATCATCATGTGATGTATCTACTACTTTCTTAGGCTCCTCTGGAACTGGTGGTGTAATACTTGGACTAGGATTTTGATTAACACTAGAAATTACATTATTATCATTACTTGGATTAGGATTATTATTAATATTAGTATTAACTCTATATTGAGCTCTTATCATATCTTCTCTACTCTTACCACCTGTAAGAATAAATTTAATAATAAATCCAACTACAAGTAAACCAATTGCTCCAGCTACTATATAAATAAAATACTTTGTATTATTATTAATAGTAATTTCCCCTTTGCTATCTTTCATCTCTTCGATTGTCTTACCAGCATAGTCAGACACTCCAGCCATACTACAACTATTATTATCTCCAATAACTGCTAAATATTTAACATCATTAATATTTTTACCATCTATTAAATGTTTTTGTAAAATACCTATACTATAACTAATTTCCTCATTTGGTTCTAGTTCAGTTTGCAATAAAGTATATTTCTCATTAGTACTACAATAATTAACAACACCAATATTTTTCTTATCACTATCAAATACAGCAATAGAAATAGATATAGCTTCTTTCTCATTAGTAATATTTTTTATTCCACTAAATATAACATGTATACTCTTCAAAGAATTAGCTTGCATCTCATTATAATTGTAATAGAAATCTCTATATAAAAAATGTTCAGTCTCAACAGTAGCCTTATCACTTATTGGAATTAATTCATATAAACCATACTCTTTAGCATTAACATTAATACCTAAAAACATAATAAATATACATATAAATAAAATCATTTTCTTCATATTATCACCATTTTTATTATAACAAAAAAAGTAGTACAAAACTACTTAATATAAAAATAGTTTACAGTCGCAACAGCACATAATTCTTCTTTTTCATTAAATACCTTTGCCTCATAAACCCCCATCTTTTTACCAGCTCTAATAACAGTACAATAACAAGTTAATTTTTTTCCAGTACATGGCTTTAAATAATTAATTGTAGAACTAGAAGTATAAGCTTCTCTTCCATCCATCATTGCAAGAGCTCCTGCTGCACTATCACAAAGACCAAATATAAATCCACCATGACAAATCCCAAATGGATTTAGGCTTTCTTCTGTAATAAGAGCTTCACCAATAACATGATCTTTATCAGCTTCTATTAAACTATAATTATTATTTTTTATAAAACCCATATTGGCATCTTTTTTAATATCCATAAATTCCTCCTAAATACAATATAAATAAATAAAGAAAAAATGAAATATAGAACCAGCTAATACAAATAAATGAAATACTGAATGCATATAAGGAATCTTCTTACCACACGCATAAAGTATAGCACCTATTGAATAAATAATTCCACCACCTATTAAGAACCAGACACCCTTCATCGGACATAATTCTAAAATAGGCCCAAGTAACATTATACCACACCATCCAAGTAATAAATTACATAAAACCATTAACACACTAAATTTATCTACATCAATAGCAGTAAATACCACACTTAAAACTGTAATTCCCCATACTATTCCAAATGTAGTCCAGCCAAGTGCTCCACCAATTAAAGATATTGCAATTGGTGTATATGTACCAGCAACCATTAATAATACATTACAATGATCTATTACTCTTAATACTTTCTTACCAACTAAATTAGGACTTAATGAATGATAAATACATGAAATAGTATATAAAACTAACATAATAGCGCCATAAACACAACTACTAACTATACCAATAGCACTATTACTCTTAATAACTAATAAGACAATAGCAGCTATACTAAGTAGTCCACCTACTCCATGACTAACCGCATTAAATATTTCTTCACCTAAACTATATTTAGGAATCTCAATTTTTGCCATATAATCATCTCCATACTAATAATTATACAACACTTGTTTAAAAAAAGAAAAGGTTTAATTTCCTTTCCTATATTTTTCAATAAATTTTTCTATTTCAGTCCAACTATTAAAATCATTTTTTCCAAATGATACTAAGTCCTTATCATCAAACAATAAAGTTAAAACATTATTATTAGTTAGTAACTTATAATTATAAGGATCACTCTCAATCATAAGATCAATCTTTTCTCTCTTACAAACTTTAACTTTACTTTCTCCGTAGCAAGAAGTCATAATACCATCTATTTCTATACCATTAGTAGCTAACCATTCTAATGTTACTTTATAATAATCAATATCTGTCCTAATCTGTGCCCCTCTTGCTGTTATTATATATATTTCATTACCTTTATTTCTTAATCTTCTAAGTACATCAACAACATTCTTTTTAGGATCAGCATACTTATATATTTCTTCTAATTTCTCATCATAAAACTTCTCCATCATAATCTCATTGTTATATACTTCATCATAATTAAGATTATTAATCATACAATATTCACTTAATTTAACTTCAACCATTTCTCTTGTTTTACAAATAGTATCATCAATATCAATACCTATTCTCATTTTAAATCCCCCAAGCTTTCTATAGCACCTTGTATAGTTTTAACTTCAATTAATTTAATTTTAGATTTATGTTCATCTAAATACTTCTTACATTCTTTATAATTATCACCACTAGGTACTAAGAAGACATCACAATCATTTTTAATAGCACCCATTAATTTATATTTAACTCCTCCAATTTCTCCAATAGTACCATCCTCTTCAATAGTACCAGTACCAGCAATCTTTAGTCCATGAGTTAAATCTTTACTAGTTAAACTATCATAAATAAACAAAGTAGTAATTAAGCCACCACTTGGTCCAGACTCACTATCCTTAAATTTAATTTTTACTTTAGGATTAGTCTTATACTTTTTCTCAACTCCAAGTATTACACCTAGTATTTTTCTTCCTTCTTCTTCATATAATTTACATTTTAATTCTTTTTCTTTATCATTTCTAAGTACTTTAACTATTACTTCATCACCAGCATTTAAAGTTTGCATATAATTACTATATTCAGAAACACTATTAAATTCTAAATCATTAATACTAAGTATTTGATCTTTAATCTTTAATGGATTCTTAGTATCAGTAAAAGTACCAGTTACAAATATATTAGTACTTATTTCAGTAAATTCCTTATTTGCTAAAGTATAAGCCCACTTAGTAGCAGTACCATTAGCAACTGATAAATCTAAATCACTTCTAAACTCTATATCTTCAATAGATTCACTATCATCATATTTATATAAATTAGCATTAACTCTTTCCCAGTCTCTCATAACATAACTTAGTAAATAAGTAGTAACAGTACCCTTTAACTCAGTAACATAGCTAATATTATAACTACCTTTCATTTTATTACTATCAGTAACATTAATACGACTAGATATATCATCAATACCACCACCAATAGTAATATAATAATTAACTGGCCAAGTAAGTACTAGATATATAATTACTAATATAATTAAAAAAAGTAAGTCGTCAAATATAGCATCCTTAATACTTTTTAATACTTTTTTCATTCTATCACCTATTTAATTATAGCATATTCCTAACTATAAAAAGAAGCCTTTATAAGACTTCTTTACATCAACAGCCACTTCCAGCTATGCACTTTCCATTTTCATCAAAAGTAAATGATACCCCTGGACTATCATAATTAGGATTATGAAGCTTAAATTGACCACTTCCAATTAATTCACCAACAAATTTATCAGCTGGTTTATTACCAAGTCCAGTATACCTTCCATCTACATAATAATACCATTTTCCATCAGCTTTCTTATACCAACCTGATGCCATAGCATACTTTTTATATGCATAAGCACCATCTTGGTAACTAAGCCAGTTTTCATTACCTGTAAAGAAATAATATCTTGCCCATCTGCCAGCTGGAACTCCACCATGAAACCAATATAACGATTGTTCTCCGGTAACTTTTTCTCCTTTTGCCCAAAAGTACCATAATCCTCCAGTGTGACTTGCCCAGACATTCGTAGGATATTTTTCTCCTTCCTGCCATCCATTTCCAATATAGCCATCATATGAATCGGTTTTAGGAACACCATCCCAGCCTACTATAGTAGCACTACAATGAACATGAATAGCAATAGCTTCACTAGGTTCAATATTAGATTTTAATTCTATTTTTTCTACTTTAGTACCATACTTAGTTTCTACTTTAGTCAACTTACTAGCATCAATTGGCGATCCATCACCTTGTGTATAAGTACAAACAATTCCAGTATCACTTGAAATTCCAATAGATCCTTCTGTTACTTTTTCTTCTAATGTAAGAGTACCAATAGTTCCATTTCTACTTATTCCCAATCCATTCTCTTTTGATTGAATAGATCCATTCTTAGAACTAGTAGCATTAAGTTTAATAATAGAATCTGCAAAAGGATTATCATTATATGAACCGGAAATATCATCAAAATTAACAGGAGTAATAATATTCATAGAATATCTAGTAGATA
>CAMOYT010000062.1 GCA_946630315.1 uncultured Bacillota bacterium
TATTTTTTTTTGTATTAGTGATAAATATTGATAAGATAATTTTATTATTTTCTTTGTTTGCTGCAACATTTAATGTTCCAGTTACATTTGGATGTAGTTTGACTGGTTCAGGTCAGTCACAGCGTGAATTTAAGGGAACATTAAAGAATATGAGTGTAAGATTATATGATTAATTAGCAAATGCTTAATAGCATTTGCTTTTTGTTTACATTTTTATGGTTACATTAAATTGCTTTTTTTTATATGTTTATTTATAATTATAATAGGTGATACTAGTGAGAGAGAATGGTTTTACTTTAATTGAACTTTTAGCTGTTATTACTATAGTGGGTATTCTTATGGTAATGGGGTTTGGTGCGATAAATTATATCATTGATAATTCTCGTAGAGAGTTATATATCGCTAATGCTAAAGTATATATAAATGCAGCAAGAACTGAGGTTAATAATGGTAATTATGAGTTTTATGATTTAGATACTACTTATTATATACATATTAATAATATTGAATTAGAACATCCTGATGAGGTTCAAAGTCCTTGGGCTCCTTGGGAAGATGCTTATGTTGTTGTTGTACATACTGATGATAATAATAAACCATACAAATATGCTTGGGCTAGTAAAGATCAGGCTGGATATAGAATAGATTTAGAGGCAGAAGATAGTCTTGATAAAAGAGATATTTATAATGATTCTGATAGACCTCTTAATAGCAAGGCCCCTTATGGTACTAGAAATAATGTTGTTATTATTGGACCTGATGGTAATCAAATACAAGGCTCTCAGGTTGTTGAAATGACAAAAGAAGAAGCTGATAAATGTTATAGTTATGAATTTATTGAAAAGGATAAGTCGGTTAAACTTACTTATTATAAGAAAGAATGTGGTCCAGATGTAGCAATTCCTGGTATTATTGATGGGTATACAGTTAAAGAAATATATGCTTATACTTTCTATAATATGGGATTAAATAGTGTGGTTATACCTGGTACTGTTACTACTATTGGTAGTAGAGCTTTTGCAAATAATAAACTTACTAGGGTTGTTTTACCGCATGGTTTAATTACTATTGATTCAGAGGCTTTTATGAAGAATACACTACCTGAAGTAAAGTTCCCAGAAACTTTAAAAACAATAGGTGCTCGTTCTTTTAAAACAAATAAGTTAACTGGTTATACTATTCCTAATTCGGTTAGTACAATAGGTGCTTGTGCTTTTTGCGATAATCCAATACCTAATCCAAGTTTCTTATATGTAAATGGAGATAAATCTACTATTAGGGGTTATATAGGTAATCTATCAGAATTTTCTGGTAAAAAGTTTGTTATTCCAGCTGAAAAGGATGGTGTACCTCTTAAAAAGATTGCATCTAGTTCTTTCTATGCTATGGGATTGTCTGGTTGGGAAGTTGTTATTCCAGATACTGTTGAGGAAGTGGGAAGTAGTGCTTTTGCTCAAAGTGGTATTTCTAAAATAAATATGCCTTCTCATTTAAAGACTGTAGGTAGTAGTGCATTCTATTCTAATAGTATTAAGGAACTACATATACCTAGTTCTGTTACTTCTATCGGTAGTTTGGCTTATAATGCTAATCAAGTAACTACTGGAGATATATGGATTTATAATAGAACTGCTTCAGGAATTGATTATTCTAAAATTATTGGATATTCTGGAGCAAATAGAACAAATTTGGTTATTCCTGAATCTAAGAATGGTCAAGCTTTAAAAACTATTAATGGAAGTGCTTTTAGATATTTAAGTTTAAGAGGTGGAATTACTATTCCAAATTCTGTTAATTCAATTGGTCAGCTTGCTTTTGCACTTAATAGACTTGATTGGGTAGATAATGGTGATGGTGATAAAACTGGTCCTTTTGTTTATTCAAGAAAATCTGGTGGAGGTTTTGATAAGAGTTCATTACTTCAATATGCAGGATATCAAACTGCTATGGTAAATATTCCAAGTAATGTTAAGAGATTAGAAAATTATGCATTCTATTATTCTTATATAAAGGGTGTTAATATACCTGAAGGTGTTACTTATATTGGTAGTAATGCATTTAACTTATGTAAGTTAGAAGGTAGTGTTACTATTCCAAGTACAGTTACAACGATTGGTAGTGGGGCATTTACTAAGCAGGTTACTTGGACAAGTAATAATGGTGGATTAAATCAAATTGTTAATAAAACAGGTAGGAGTTTCAATTGGCAGGCCATTACTAATGGACCAGAAGCTGCTAATTTTGAAACAGGAACAGTTAGAAACTGGTATGGTGATATTAAAGTTACAAAATAGAATAAGGTGATATTTTGGTAGATAGTGGAAAAGTTACAAGTGATTTAGCAAGTGTAAAAAATGGTTTTACTGATTATAGTACTATTGTTGATGGAGTAGGTTCTAATTGGACTGGTCCATCTTATGATAATTTTATTAGTCAAACGGAAAATTTCCTTGGGGAGTTTTCAAGTACAATATCAGGAGAAATGGATTCATTTGCAGAAGCTTGTAGTTTATATAGTGAATATGAATATGCATGTGAATGTTTAGCTAATGCTAGAAATAATAAGGCTTTAGCTGATAAAGCAAAAGATGCAGCAGGTCAAAGTGAGTGGGGTGGAAAAGTTACTCAATATGAGACCGAGAAGAATAATTTAAAACAGCAAATAGAAGCTGCTCTTGTTGCGGCATCTTCTGCAAAGTTAGAAGCAACTTCTACTAGTGGTACGGTATCAGTTAGTGCTGAGACTCCTAAAAGTGGAGATTCTTCATATAATGGAGAAGTTACTCAAGCAATGCAAAGTGTTGCTGATGTTGCTAGTGCTAATTCAGGTGGTGGATATGACAATTATTGTGAGGCATGGGCAGAAATTCAGTGGCAAAATGCAACTGGTATAACTAGAGATAATCAAGCATCTGCATATGATGCTTGGCAAAACTTTGGTGTATCAACTAGTATGGATAATATTCCGGTTGGGGCTATGGTGTATGGTTCTGGACATGGAGATGGAAATTATAATCCATATGGTCACGTTGGTATATATGTTGGTGATGGTATGGTTGCTGACCAAGGTGGAGTTCAAACTATGGAACAATGGTTAAGTTGGCAAACAGCTAACTGTGATGGCCATGTTGGATATATTGGATGGGGCTGGCAAAACGGTGTAGATTTAACAAAAGCATAATTATGGTAGGTGAGATTTATGGTAGATAGTGGAAAAGTTACAAGTGATTTAAGTTCAATTAAAAGTAGTTTTGATTCATATACTTCTGCAACTGGTGGAATTGGATCAAGTTGGACTGGACCTTCTTCTGATAATTTTCAAGCTATTACGGAAGCTTTTATAGGTGAGTTTTCAAGTACAATATCAGGAGAAATGGATTCATTTGCAGAAGCTTGTAGTTTATATAGTGAATATGAATATGCATGTGAATGTTTAGCTAATGCTAGAAATAATAAGGCTTTAGCTGATAAAGCAAAAGATGCAGCAGGTCAAAGTGAGTGGGGTGGAAAAGTTACTCAATATGAGACCGAGAAGAATAATTTAAAACAGCAAATAGAAGCTGCTCTTGTTGCGGCATCTTCTGCAAAATTGGAAGCTAATAGCATGAATTATGATGCTGGTTCATCTAGTGTTGCACCACAATTATCTGGTGATTTAATACTTTCAAATTCTGGATATGTATTTCCTTTTGCAAAAGGAGTGGATGCTCCAATTACTTCACATGTTGGTCTTCGTGATGCTCCTACAGCTGGTGCTAGTTCAGACCATCATGGTACAGATATAGGTATTCCAGAGGGAACAGAAGTTCATTCTCTTGCTTCTGGTACTGTTATTAATGCTGGTAGAGATGATGCTGGAGGATTTGGTAACTGGGTTCGTATTCAACAAGATGATGGTAATGTTGTAATATATGGTCATGTTTCTAAATCTGACTTCTACAATGTAGGTGATAGGGTAAATGCTGGTGATGTTGTTGCTTTATCTGGAAATGAAGGTGTTTCAACTGGACCACATTTACATCTTGAAATGCATGATGCAGATGGTAATTTACTTGATTCTGAAAATTATTTTGAAGATGTATGGTATGCGTAAAACAACTTAATAAAGTTGTTTTATTTTTCTTTTTTTTGCTATAATAGAAATGGTGATTAGATGGGAAAAGAAAGAGACTTAAGATTTGATTTGCTTAGAACTTTATCTATGTCATTGGTAATAATAATACATGTTGCTAATGTTTATTGTAATGATTACGGTATGATTAGTAGTAGTTCTTTTTTAGGAGGAGTAGTATTTAATGTACTTGCAAGAGTATGTGTACCAATATTCTTTATGATAAGTGGTGCTTTACTTGCTACTCGTAAATTTGATAAAAAGTATTTTCAGAGAGTTTGGAAAATTGTATTATTGATAATAGTTTGGGATATTCTTTATCTTATATGGGAATATTTCTATTTAGGAATTACTTATGATCATTTCTATAGATTATTGTTTGAACCTTTTAGGAATCATTTATGGTTCTTATATACATTAGTTGTTGTTTATTTAGTGCAACCAATAGTTGGATTAATAATTAATAAGAATAATAAAATATTAAACTTTATTGTTATATTTATTTGGTTATTCTTCTGTTCATTAAGTATTATTCTTCCTTCAATAGCATCTTATTTTTCTATATTATGTTTTATTGGTTATTTCTTTATAGGAAGAGTATTATATGATTACTTTAAAGATAAAAATATTAATAAATTATTATTACCATTATTGTTTATAACAATTGGTTGTTTAACATTAGATATTATATTAAGTTATAATATAAGTGTTGATAAAAATATGTTTTATAATGTTTATTTTGCTTATCGTAATCCATTACTTGTTATCGCATCATGTTCTTGCTTTGTATTAATATTTAATTATTTACCAAAGAAATTAAGTAAGAGATGGTTAGATTTTTCTGCTTTAAGTTTAGGTATATATTTATTACATGGAGTATTCTTAGATATATCTAAAGAAGTATTTACTTATACTTCATTAAATTCATTTATTGGAATACCTTTGTTCTCTGTATTAATACTTGCTATAACAGCAGTATGTGTATATTTATTAAGAAAGATAAAAATATTAGACAATATCATTTAGTGATATTGTTTTTTTATTACTATTTTGATATTATTTTTTTGTATAGAGGTGACTATATGAAAGACAAAAGAAATTGCATTATTTTTATTTTAATTATTATAATTGCTTGTTTATTAGGTATTATTATATCTCTTAATAATAAGAATAAAATTAATAAAGAAAAAGTAGTTGAAAATATAGATTTTAATATAGAGGGTTTTTATCAAATAGGGGAAGATTTAAAATTATTTGATATTGCTTATGATGATTCTTATTCTGATTATTTTGGTTATTTATATAGTAGTGACTTAATTGAGGCTAAGGACTTTGATATTAAGGCTGCTTTATATTTAGTTTTATATAAAGAATTAAATCATGATGGAGAATATACTAATATTTCTTCTCTAGAAGTAGAAAAAGATTTTTATAAAATATTTGGTAATAATCTGAAATATCAACCTATGAGTTTTGAAGCTGGAAGAGTATTTAAATTTAATTATAATGAAGAGAGTAATTCATATGAATTTAATTCTCCAGGTGTTGGAGGAGTATATTTTCCAGAAATTCATTTGAAGAATATTAGTTCTGTTGCAACTGAAGATAGTGTTATTATAAGTAGAAAAATGTTTTATTTAGAATATGTTTCTAATAATAGTGGTACTGATCTTACTAAAGTAGATATTTATAAAAATATAGATAAAAAAGAAAAGATTGGTACTATGACAATTAATGAACAAGGTGTAGATGAAGAAAAGATATTTAAGAAATATAATGATAAGTTAGATATTTATAATTTTACTTTTACTAAGAGTGATGATGGAAATTATTATTTTAATAAAGTAGAGAGAGAAAAATAGAAGTTTATCTTCTATTTTTTACGTTTTTTTACAGTATTAATTTGTTTATATTTCTATGAAAAACGTTGTGTGATATAATTAAATTGGAGTGATATAATGCGAATTAAAGTAAAAAATGTAGATGTAAATTATATCCAATATGGAGAAGGAAAAGATATTTTATTATTACATGGATGGGGACAAAATATTGAAATGATGAAACCACTTGGAGATAATTTTTGTGATAGATT
>CAMOYT010000063.1 GCA_946630315.1 uncultured Bacillota bacterium
GGGGACAAAATATTGAAATGATGAAACCACTTGGAGATAATTTTTGTGATAGATTTAGAATTACTATTTTAGACTTTCCTGGTTTTGGAAATAGTAATGAACCTGATTATGATTGGAGTATTAGTGATTATTCATTGATGCTGGAAGAATTTACTAAAAGATTAGATATTAAAAAGCCAATTATTATGGGACATTCTTTTGGAGGAAGAGTTGCTATTAGATATAGTGCTAATCATCCAATTGAGAAATTAATATTATTTGGAAGTCCTTGTATTAGAATTCAAGAAAAATTACCTTTATATGTAGTAATATTAAAGAAACTAAAACAACTACCAGGTCTTAATAATCTTGGTGAATATATGAAGAAATATATTGGTAGTAGGGATTATAAGGCAGCTAGTCCAACAATGAGAAAGGTACTTGTTAATACTGTTAATGAAGATTTATCTAGTTATGCTAGAAACATAGAAGAGCCAACATTATTAATTTGGGGTGATCATGATACTGAAGCGCCTCTTAATGATGCTAGACAATTAGAAAAGATAATGATTGATGCTGCTTTAATTATTCTTCCTGGAACGCATTATGCTTATTTAGAAAATTTAGCTAGAGTTGTTACTATATTAAATAATTTTTTATAGGAGGTATTTATGTTATATATATATCTTGTTATTTTACTTATCTCTTATTGTCTACTTCTTTTTTATAAGACTAAGAGAAGTCTACATATGTTACAACAAAACTTATATAATGAAAATAATAGATATTTGAAATGGGTATTTAAAAATTATAATCAGTTTTTTGGATTAGATTTATTACTTTTACTTATTTCTTTAATTGGAATATTTGTATTATTTGATTTAGAAAATATGGCTTTTATTGCTTTAATTACTATGACGATTATTGCTTTAATTGAAAGTATTAATTGGTATAGAAAGATTAAGAATGATCAAAATAAGAAGCCTTTAGTTATAACAGCTAGAATTAAGAGAATGATTTTTACTATTTTACTTTTATATTTAATACCAATTACTTATATTGGTCTAAATATTATTAATTTAAAGAGTGTATTTATTGGTTTACTTATATTATCTTGTATGGTTTATATAAATAGTATAGTAGTATTCTTAGGATGTATTATTAATTATCCAATAGAGAGAATTGTTTATCATTACTATAAGAATAAAGCACAAAGTAAGTTAAAAAGTATGACTAATTTAAAAATAATAGGTATTACTGGTAGTTATGGTAAGACTAGTAGTAAGAATATATTAAGTGATATTTTGAATGTTAAATATAATGCTTTAGCGACACCTAGAAATTTAAATACTTATAATGGATTAATAATGACTGTTAATAATTATATGGATAAATTTACAGATGTTTTTATTGCTGAAATGGGAGCATATGTTAAGGGTGAAATAGCAGGACTATGTAAATTAGTTAAACCTAAATATGGTATTTTAACTAAGATTGGTACAGCTCATTTAGAAAGCTTTGGTAGTCAAGAAAATATTCAAAAAGGAAAATTTGAACTTATAGAGTCTTTACCAAGTGATGGATTTGCTGTATTAAATGGTGATGATCCATTACAAGTTTCTTATAAGTTAAAAAATAATGTTAAAACTATTTGGGTTGGTATTGATAATAAGAATGTAGATGTTTTAGGAGATAATATTAAATGTTCTTCTAAAGGTACTGAGTTTGATATTATATTTAGTGGAGATGATAAGAAATATCATTTTGAAACTAAGTTATTAGGAATTCATAATGTTTATAATATTCTAGAAGCAGTTGCTTGTGGTTATGAATTTGGTATTGATATTGAAGATTTAATTCATGCAGTTAAGGGTGTTAGAACTATTGAACATAGACTTGAATTAAAAAGAATTGGTAATTTTTATATGATTGATGATGCTTATAATTCTAATCCTGAGGGAGCTAAAAGAGCTGTTGAAGTTCTTGGTATGATGGATGGAATAAAAGTAGTAGTAACACCTGGTATGATTGAGTTAGGTGATCAAGAATATGAATGTAATAAAACATTTGGAGAAGAAATTAGTGAAGTAGCTGATTATGTTGTTTTAATAGGTGAGAAGAGAACTAAACCTATTAGAGAAGGTCTGCTTACTTCAGGATTTGACAAAGATAAAATCATAGTTTTAAATGATGTTAGAAGTGCATATCCTTTTATAGATACTTTAACTGGTAAAGAAGAGGTATATGCTTTATTTGAAAATGATTTACCAGATACATATAATGAATAGGAGATGGAAGTATGAAAATTAAAGTTGGAGTTATTTTTGGTGGAGAATCAGTAGAACATGAAGTAAGTATTATTTCAGCTATGCAAGCTATGAATAAGATGGATCAAGAAAAGTATGAAATAGTACCTATTTATATTACTAAAGATAGAGAATGGTATACTGGAGATATGTTAAAAGATATTGAAGTATATCAGGATTTAAATTTAATTAAGAGTTATGGAAAAAATGTAGTTTTATATTATAAAAATGGTAGTTATGTATTACAAAGTAAAGGATTCTTAAAAAGAGTTGTTAAAGAAATTGATATTGCTTTTCCTATTGTACATGGTACAAATGTTGAAGATGGAGTATTGCAAGGTTATTTACAAACTATAGGTATTCCATTTGTTGGACCTAATGTATATGGAGCGGTTGCTGGACAAGATAAAGCTATTATGAAAGATATTTTAAGTGGTGCTGATGTTCCTATGACTAAATATGTTTGGTTCTATGATATCGATTACAAACAAGATAGTGATGAGGTTGTTAAAAAAGTTAGTAAATTAAAATATCCAGTTATTGTTAAACCTGCTACAACTGGTAGTTCTGTAGGTATTTCAGTATGTGAAAATGAGGAAGAATTAAGAGAAGGTATTGATGAAGCTATTCAATATGATAGTAAGATTGTAGTAGAAGAAGTAGTACAAAACTTAAAAGAAGTAAATATTGCTGTTATGGGTAATTATGAACATCAAAAAGTTAGTGAAATTGAAGAAGTTTTATCTGCTAATAAGTTCTTAACATATACTGATAAATATATTGGTGATGGTAAAGGTAAGCTTAAGGGTGGAAAAGTTAAGACTGCTCAAAGTAAAGGTATGGCTTCTACTAATAGAAAATTACCAGCTGATTTACCTGATAAGATGAGAAAAGAAATTGAAGAAATTGCTATGAGAGCATTTAAAACATTAGGAGCAGCAGGTAATTCTAGAATAGATTTCTTAATTGATGAGAAAACTAATAAAGTTTATTTAAATGAGATTAATTCAATTCCTGGTAGTTTAGCTTTCTATTTATGGGATGCTAAGGATATTAATTTTACTCAAGTACTTGATGATATGATTAATATTGGAATTAAAGATTATAAAAAGAGAATAAGTAAAACTCATTCTTTTGATACAAATATTTTACAAGGTTTTGCAGCACGCGGTGGTGTAAAAGGTATGAAGGGTGCAAAAGGAAAACTAAGATAGTTTTCCTTTCTTAAAGAATAAAAGAAATAGGGTGATGTAATGGATGGAATGTATATTAATTACAGTTATTTAGTTAAGAATATTTCTGATTCTATTATTAACCGTTTTGATTATCCACTTGATTATGGTGAATTATCTAATTATTTTTTGAGTTTAACATATGGAGATAAGTTAGTTATTAATACTGTTTCTCAAGGTGATGAATTATATATTAGTCCAAGTAGTATAGAGGTAATTGATAATATAATTGATGCTTGTATGGATATTTATTTGGATAATAAGGAAGAGTTAGAAATAACTTTAAGAGAGAGTAATGATCCAGAGGAAATAGAAATATTTAAAGAAGAAGTACTTAAATGGGAACAATTAATAAATGTACTTAAAGTTATGAAGAGTTCTAAATTGTCTGTTCCACAACCTGAAAAATATACTTTTGTTGCTTTACCTAGAGGTAAAGGTAGTACATTAGATGATTCAGTTTATAATGTTTCTGATGATATTCAAGCAACTCTTAGAAATATGGATTCTTTGGAGGGATTAGTTTCAGCTTCTATGGGAACTAAGAATATGATTATAACTAGGAAGAAAGGAACTGGACTTCATAAAGCTGGAAAGCATTTGATGTATAAGAATGTTGGTAATAATCAGAGAATTTTATTTAAGCAATGTGAAGATAATCCTAATGTTTTCTTCGTATTGGTTGTTAGTTGTGGAGTACATGGAAATGATCAAAAAGATGATGCTAGAGAAAATCAATATGATAGTCTTACAAGTGAGTTAGAAAGATATTTTGATCAACATAGAGTAAATGGAAGAGTAGTTATTTCTTCTCAAGAGTTAAATAGATTGAGAAATTGTTATGAAGATTATAAAGTATCTTTGGCAAGACAAATTGCTAGAAATAAGAAAGATACTAAGATTCAATCTCTTGAGAGATTAGTTAGTAAAATAAAAAAAGAAGCAAGTAAAAAGAAAGTAGGTGAGCAATATGGATAAGATGGATAAAGTTAAGACTTATATGTCATTAGGTAATTTACTTACAATACGAGGTAAGGATTTAACTGATGCTAATATAAAAGAAAATAATGCTGAACTTATGAAGAAGATTCGTGAATTATATCATGTTGACGGAATAGACGAGTTATTTGAATATTTATATTGCTACGTATATATGAATTATGAAAATCTTACTAATTCTTATATTTCTTTTGCTAAGAATTCTTTTGTAATTATTAGTAGAAATGTTTCTTCAGATAATGTAGTTTATACATTAGATAGAGTTAGCTTGATTGATGATGATTCTACTCCAATAAAAGTTGATGAAAGTAAGGTAATATATAATATAGTTGAAGATAATTATTTAGTTTCTAAAAGTACTACTTATTCTACAGAGCAAGGTTTAGAAATGATTAGACTTGAGAGTGAATCTGTACCTTTTTCTGGTGATATGCATTTAGATGAATTGTTTGAAGAGAGTAAAAAATTAAAACATACTAGTGTTTTATTTAGAAATGTAATGGATTTATTATTATTGACAGAAATTAAGGAAAATAATTTAGATAATGGTAAGAAAAAAATAACACATTATGAGTGTGATATTAATGATATATCTAGGTTGTCTAAAGATATAAAAGTAACATTAGAAGAGCATGCTGATAGTTATGAATTTAATGTTAAAAATATTAGAAATAGAATTGCACATGGAATGTATCCTGAATTTACTACTAGAGCTCTTATGTATTATCGTTATGCTGATAGATTTATTGATGATATTTCTAAAGTTAATCAAAATGAGTCTATTAGGGAAGATGCATATGAAGCAATTGATAGTAATAGAAAAATGGATGAGGATTTAGCTGAATTTATTGAAAATAATAGTATTGACAATCCGGCTGATGTTATTGATATTATGGAAAAATTAGAAAATAAAAAGACCAAATGATTTTGGTCTTTTATTATTATAATGGTGGGCTGTTAGGGATTCGAACCCTAGACCCACTGATTAAGAGTCAGTTGCTCTACCAACTGAGCTAACAGCCCATTTCCTCAGTTCGCATAATTTATTTTATATTATTTTTAGTGATATTACAAGTGTTTTTTGAAAAAAAGGGGAGAATAATCAAAAAAATGCTTGACTTAAGTTTGTTTTCTATAGTATTCTATTATTGCAATTGAGAAATTTATTGATTTTATCTATTGCAAAAATTAAGATTTTGTTGTAAAATCTAAAATGTAACTTGTAAGTGGACCTGTAGCTCAGTTGGTTAGAGCACACGCTTGATAAGCGTGGGGTCATAGGTTCAAGTCCTATCAGGTCCACCAATTGCCTCAATAGCTCAGCTGGTTAGAGCACTTGACTGTTAATCAAGGGGTCCTAGGTTCAAGTCCTAGTTGGGGCGCCATTTTTATTTGGCGAGTTGGTGAAGTGGCTTAACACACTGCCCTTTCACGGCAGCATTCACGGATTCGAATTCCGTACTCG
>CAMOYT010000064.1 GCA_946630315.1 uncultured Bacillota bacterium
TATGTTCTAGGAAACATGTTTACTGGTGTTACTTCTTTAATTGCATAACTATTTGATAAATCTTTTAAATCACGAGATAGAGTAACTGGGTCACATGAGACATAAATTATTAATTCTGGATTAATTTTAATTAAATATTCTTTAGTTTTATTATCTAATCCTGCTCTTGGTGGATCTACTATAATTAAATCTATATCATTGAATTCATTAATTTTATTTTCAACTTTATCACATATAAAACTTATATTGTTTATATTATTTAGTTTTTTATTTTTATTTGCGTCACTAATGTTCGATTCATTATAATCTATGCCTATTATGTTATTTACTAAATCACTTATATAAATACCTATTGTTCCTGTACCACAATATAAGTCTAAGCATTTATTATATTTTTTTGTAATACTTTTTCTAATTAAATTAAATAAATCTTTTGTTAGATACTTATTTACTTGAAAGAAAGAGTTTCTTGATAAATAGTACTTTTTATTACCTATATTTGTTATTATTTGTTTATTATTGTTCAATATTATATCTTTACTATCGTTACTTGTTCTTATTACTATTTCATTTGAACTATCATCTATATTACCGATTAAATCATTTATTTTATTATCTAATAATAAGCATTTTTCTATATGAATAATATTTCTTGTGTTTTTTTCATAATAACCTATTTTATTGTTTGATTTATGAAATGTTACTTTATTTCTATAATTATATTCATTGCCATATATTATATTATTTACTTTTATGTTTATATTACCAATATGTTTTAATAATTCTTCTACTTTTTGTTGTTTAAATTCATTTTCTTTTTCATATTTTAAATGGCGAAGGTTACAGCCTCCACATTTTTCATAATATGGACAATCTACTTCTATTCTATCTTTAGATGTTTCTATATAATTAATTACTTTTGCCTCACAATATTTAGTTTTTTCTTTTATTATTTTAATATCTACTAATTCATTTGGAAGAGCATTTTCAACAAAACATATTTTATTATTAATGTGAGCAATCCCACGTCCAAATGTATCTAGTTTTTCTATTCTTACTTGCATATTATCACCTTTCAATATATTATGCTCCATTCGTGTCAGTTTTTATTGTTTCAAATGTAATATTTTCTCCATTAGATGTTGAGATGATTGTTCCATCTATATCTGTTCTATAGATAGTTGCTCCTACTCTTTCTAGCTTGTCTAGTGTTACTTTTTTTGGAAAGCCATAATCATTATTATTGCCTACTGATATAACTGCATATTGGGGATGCACTTTATATAAAAAGTTAGCGCTTGTTGAATATGCAGATCCATGATGTCCTACTTTTAAAACGTCACTTTGAATATTTTTATTTATTATTTCTCTTTCTATATCATTTGGAGCATCTGCCATAAATAAATAGGAATTATTACCATATAATAACTTTAAGATAATGGATGAATTATTTAAGTCTATTTTGTCATGGCCAACATAAAGTATTCTAATTTGTGAATTGCCTAATATTAATGTATCATCGATAGTTGGTTCTTTCATTTCAATATTCTTCTCTTTTGTTGCTTCTACTATATCTTCATATGTCATATTATCTACTTTAATATTTGGAATATAGAAATTTTCTACATTAAATGATCTTATTATGTAATCTAGTCCACCTATATGATCTTCGTGAGCATGTGTTGCGAAGATATATTTAAAACTAGTAATACCTAGGCTTTCAAAGTAATTTACTAGTTTTTTGCCATCTTTATTATTACCACCATCTATTAATGCGAATTCATTATTTGAATTTATTAATATTGAGTCTGCTTCTCCAACATCAATAAAATATACTTTTAATTTATCATTTGCTGGTAACTTTATTGTCTCTTCTCGATAATTTATTTTCTCTTGGTTGCTTTCATAATAATTAATTGCATATAAAGCACCAAAAATAATTATAATTAATATTATTTTTACTAATATGTTTTTTATGTCTTTTATCATTTGTATCTCCTATATATTTAATTTAACATAAGAGATAAAAAAATAAAAGATAACAATATCTTCTATTTTGTATTAATTCTTTTATTTGTTTCTTCTTTAAAACTACTTATTTGAGTATTTAGATAATTTGTTTGTTCCTCAGTAAATCCCATAAAACCATTTTTACTTTGTAAGGACATTGCTTCTATCATGTTACCTACTGCTATTTCTTTAGTAAGATCATCTTCAGTTGTATCAAATTCTGGATTGAATAATCCTCTTAGTATTTCTTTCTTTAATAATTCTTTTTCTTGTTCACTATATCTTATCCAATTTTCTTTATTATCTAGCTTAATTAGCCTTAATCTACTATCATTTCTTAATGATTCTGATAAGAAATCTATATTTGTATGTTCTAAAACTTTACTTTTTATGTAAGCTTTATCTGTTTCAGTAATTAGTCTAGTTACTCCAAATTTTCCATCTCCATAGATTTCTAATAATCTTATTAGATTCATTAATTTTACTTCTTCTTTTAAATTATTCTTCATTATAAACCCACCTTTTCTTTTTTGCCTTCTATTATAACATATTTTTAATATTTTAAAAGGTAAAATTACTTTTCAAAATTAAAAAAATGAGGTATAATATGTACTGCTTTAACATTAGTTGACAATATTTTTTTAATTATGTAGATACCTAAATTAATGTTTTGTGCAATAATTGTGTTAGAAAAGGAGTGATATTATGGAATTAAATGTATTATTAAAGCTTTTAGAGCAAAAAAAATATGAAGCAATTAAGATTGCGTTAAATGAAATGAATGAGTTCGATATCGCCTCCATTATAAATGATTTAGATGATGAGTATTTAATTAGAGTATTTAGATTATTATCAAAAGATAAAGCTACTGAAGTTTTTACTGAATTAGATAATGATACTCAAACTAAATTAATTACTTCTATGTCTAAAGCTGAATCAAAAGAAATAATTGAAGGTATGTTTACTGATGATGCCGCTGATTTATTTGAAGAAATGCCTGCTATGCTTGTTACTAGTTTACTTGCTAATGTCAGTAAAGATACTAGAAATGATATAAATAAATTACTTAAATATCCTGATAACTCTGCAGGTAGTTTGATGGCTATTGAGTATATCCATTTAAAAAAGGGATTAACAATTAAAGAGTCTATTGAAAGAATTAGAAAACAAAAGGAAGAGTTTGTTTCGTATGATAGTTTCTTTGTTACTGATAATCAAAGAAAGTTACTTGGTACTGTTTCAATTAAGGAGATTCTTACTAATGATCCTGAAACTCTAATAGATGATATTATGGAGGAATGTGAGCATCCTATTAATACTATGATGGATCAAGAGGAAGTTGCAAATATATTCCAAGATTATAATTATAGTTCTTTACCTGTTGTTGATATGGAAGGTCGACTTGTTGGTGTTATTACTATTGATGATGTTGTTGATATCATTGAAGAAGAAGCAACTGAGGATATGGAGAAGATGGCAGCTATCTTACCTACTGATAAAGCATATGATAAGATTACTGTTTGGGAAACTTTTAAAGCTCGTATACCTTGGTTGTTACTACTTATGGTTTCTGCAACATTTACAGGTAAGATTATTCAAGGTTTTGAAAAGCAATTAGCAACATTTACTATTTTAACAGCATTTATACCTATGCTTATGGATACTGGTGGTAATTGTGGTGGACAAGCTAGTGTTAGTATTATTCGTGCTTTATCACTTAATGATATTGAATTTAAAGATATATTTAAAGTAATATTTAAAGAGTTTAGAATAGCTATATTATGTGCTATAGTACTTGCAATATGTAACTTTTTTAAGATGCTAATAATTGATCGTGTTAAGGTATTAGTTGCATTAGTTGTATGTATTACATTAGCTATTACTATAGTTATTGCTAAATTAATCGGATGTACTCTTCCAATGTTTGCTAAGAGAATTGGTCTAGACCCAGCTGTTATGGCATCACCATTTATTACAACTATTGTCGATGCCTGCAGTTTATTAATTTATTTTACTGTTGCTAGTATACTACTTGGATTATAAAAAAGAACGATTATTTATCGTTCTTTTCTTTTATGCTAAATTCAAACAATTTGTCCCAATATTTTCCAGTAATGTATACTTTATCTTTATTAAAAGCTATTCCATTCATTGTTTGTCTAACTTTATTTACTTTATATTTTTGAACTAAGTTATTAAAATTTAATTCAGTTTCTACATATCCAGTTTTTGGATCTATTATATAAATAATATTCTTTTGCCATACATTTGCCCAAATTTTATCATTTATATATTCTAATTCATTTAAGTATTCAACTGGTTTATGATTAATTGTTACATTAATGGTTTTTATTACTTCTAATTTATCATTCATAAAATATATTTTATCTGTTCCATCACTGGCAATTAAGTGATACTTATCATTAGTTAGCCCCCAGCCTTCTCTTTCGTAATCTAGCTCCTTTTCTATTTCTAAGGTATCTTTGTTTAGTACTAATACTTTGTTGTTTTGGAAGGTTAATATATAAATTTTATCATTAAACATAGTTATTCCCTCTGCAAAATAATTAGGAATTGCTTTTACTTTAGTATTATCTTTTGCTATAAAAGATTCATTTTCTAAGCCACTTGTTTCATATAAATTATCATTTATGAACTCTAATCCTTCAGTAAAATATGAATTGTTATGATCCATTACTTTTTCTAATTTTAAATATGATGTATAGTCTTTTTTCTCATATTTAGTACAACCTACTAACAGTGTAGATATTATTATTAATATAAGTAGTTTTGTTATCTTTTTCATATTATCACCATATTCATTATACTAATTTTTTATTTTAATGGCAAAAAAAACGTGCAGAGACTGTAAATAGTATTTTTATTATATGAAAAAACATCGCTTTAGCGATGCTTTATTTCAAACTGGTGCGAGTAACAGGAGTTGAACCTGCACGTCTAAGACACTAGATCCTAAGTCTAGCGCGTCTGCCAATTCCGCCATACTCGCATGATGGTGGACCCTATAGGACTCGAACCTATGACCGCACGGTTATGAGCCGCGTGCTCTAACCAACTGAGCTAAGGGTCCGTGCTATTTAATAATACCATAAAGGTACTTAATTTGCAATAGATTAAATAAAAAAAGATACATAAAATATCTTTTTATTTTCCTAATCTGTTTAATAAATTAATCTTAAACATATCTTTTTCTGGATTTGTTTTAGAAATCATTACACCTTTATATGTAGATAACTCAGCACGATGTCCTTCATCAAGGATACCTTCTGGTGTAATATTAGTTAATAAGATGATTCCTTTTTCTGTATATACAGTATAGTGTAGAATTATTTCACCATGTACTTTAGCAAATAATTCATCTGTAGGTAATTTTAATTCATAGCTTATTGTCTTATCTTTATCATTTTTTGATACTTCTTCACCTAAGAATTTACCTTTACGTAATTCTGGATAATAAGTAAATGTTAATTTCTTATAAGCTAACATATTGTACTTTCTTACAGATCTTTCTTTCTTACGGAAATCATTTTCATCTAAGTATTCAAAGATATAATTATTTTTCATATATTCAACCCCCCACTTGGTTGGAAATACTTTTTTAAAAGTATTCTTATCAGGTGAACCCCACTTCTACCTTCAAAGTATCTAAATTATAGCATAATTTCCTCATTTTGTCAAACTTTAGTTGGTTTTTTTGCGTATAATTATATCAAATAATGAAAAAAGAGAGTAAAACT
>CAMOYT010000065.1 GCA_946630315.1 uncultured Bacillota bacterium
TTATTTTCTAGCACTTATTCCATAGTATCTTCTAAGTAATCTTATTTTACCATCATAAGTGTTTTCTGAAATGTACTCATCTAATAACTGATCATCTAAATCAGGAGCATAATAATCTTTATGATCGTTTTCTAATTCACTGAATTCATCTATTATTGGAACTTTCTTTAAGAACTCTTTAAATAAATATTTATTTTTAAAATATTCTCTTTCATGTATTGGTACTAATTCTACATCTTTAAAACCAGCATTTATTACATTTTCATAATCAACTATGCTTATTGGCTTTTTATCATCATAAGCTTGTCCTCTTCCAAACAACATTTTTAAACTCCAACAATCGTATCTATCAACTCCATGTATTAATAAATATCCACCTGGTTTTAATACTTCATAAATTTGTTTTGGATCAGTAACTGTGTTTCTAGCAACAACTACATCAAAGTATTCTTTAGGAACATCCATCTTAAGATTATCCATCTCTCTAAAAGAAATATTACATCTATTACTTAATACTAAATTCTTATTAGCAGTCTTTATCATTTCACTAGAAAAATCAGTACCAAGTATTTCTAAACAATCTGGATAATATTTTAATAACTTTTCTCCACCACCAGTTCCTAAATCTAATATTCTGAAATTCTTTTTAGTAACATCATTTAATATTTCATATAGACTCCAATTAGTAAGTTTCTCAGTCTCTATCTCAAACATTTCAAAATTCCAATCTTTTATTTCTTCATAATATTTTAATTCATTTTCTTGCATAATATAACCTCTTTCCTTTATTTAATGTGGTATTAAAAAAGAACCTCCTTTCATGAACAACAAAAACTACCACAAATCTTTGTGTACTTGTATTTTTGTCATTCATGATGAGATTCTTAGGTTCTTATCATTATTAACCCCACTTATTAATAAAGTGTCACGGTAATAAAACGCGAATAACTAATTGATTTATTACGAGCAAATTATATCAAAAAAACTAATAATTGTCAATTTTACTACTGATTATTATTAATATACTTAACTATATCTAGGGCTTCACTCCTAGTATAATTACCTTTAATAATTATATCAGAAGAAGTACCTTGAGTAACACTAGCAGCACTTAAACAATTAGAATATGATTTTCCACAGAAATAACTTTCTCTTTCGTAACTATCAATATCTCCATTAAAATCATACCAAATAACCATAGTATTATCATCTTCTTTACTTAAATCTGAAGTAATTTCATATAGTAAAGATCTATTTTTAATTATTAATTTAATAGCAGGATTACCATCACTATCAGTACTAACTTCAGCTTTATCAATTACATTACTAGTCATTAATAAATTATCATCTGCATCTCTAAAAGATACATCATAAGCTTTTTCTTCAATCATTTCATTCCATTCTTCATTTACCCCTTCCTTAATATCACTCTCAATAGTATCTTTAAAAGTTCCAAAGAATAATATAAATAAGAACAATGAAACCATTAACATAACAGTTTCCACAGCTCCCATAACAATACCAGCGATTGCTAAACCTTTTCTATCACCATTAAGTTCATTTGCTTTCTTAAGACCAGCAATAGAAAGAAACAAACCCACAATACTAACAATCCCACATGTAATAAAACCAGAAATAGAACAAATGAATCCAGCTAATGCCATATCATTTCTAGGCCCCATATTAACATTATTATTAGCACTAACAACTTCAATTACTTCTTCATCTTTATTATTTTCCATAAATACCTCCTATTAATCCATATAATAGATTACTTCTAATCCTTTTTCTTTACTATTAGTCCATCTAACTTCAACTAAATAGTTCTCATCAGTCATTTTTCCATCTTCTTTAGTAGTATCTTGCATTCTCTCAAATAAAGATTCAGTAAAATCAAATTCACTATTAGCTTCTTTAATCATCTTTAATGCAACAGTACTTTCATAATCTGCAATATCTTTTGGATTAGTATCAATCTTTAAATAACTACCATCATCTGCCATCTCACAAAAAGTACTATTACATCCAATAGTATCATAAACATCAGCTATTTCTAGATCATAGTACTCATCTTCATCCCATGTTTCATCTTCAATAATTGCTACTACAAATACTACACATATAATAAACAAAGTAACAATCATAATAACAGTACCAATTGCTCCCATAACAATACCTGCAATAGATAAACCTTTTCCTTCACCATTTAATTCTTTAGCTTTATTAAGTCCTAAAATAGATAAAACAAGTCCTATAATGCATGTACCTTGACATGAAAGAACACTAATAATTGAACATACAAATCCAGCTATTGCAAATCCATTACTTCCTTTACTTTTAACTTGTTCAGTTTTAACAACTTCTACAACTTCTTCTTCTTCTTTTTTCTTATTCTTATTCTTATTCTCCATAATACTCCTCCTAATTATATTATATATCATATTATTAAATAATAATTATAAATAAAGTAAATAGTGTAAATTAATTCTTTCTTTTCATCTTAATAAAAGCAACTATAGTACTAACAACAGTAATAATCTCAAATACAATAGCAGCATAAGACTTATATATAATTGCATATATTAACCAACTAATAGCAGAAACGATTCCAATCCCTCTAATAACATCTTCACTATCAGTTAAAAAAGATACCAAAGTAAGAACAGAAGCAACAATCGGTAATATAGAATAAATATTTTCAAAAGTAATTAAAGCAATTAATACTAGTATTGGAATAATACCAAGTATTAATAAATTTCTCTTCTTATTATCTTTCTTCTTTTCAACTAAATATATTAATGTAATAGCAACTAAACCTAATACATTACAAATAGTTCCAGTAATAGCTCCTAATAAATAATAATGAACAGAAAAGAATAAGTATGCAATAATCTGCATCCATAATATATCAATCTTTCTTTTCCTATAATAACTAATTGCTAAAAAAGAATAACCAACCACCCCAACAAGTTGTATTAATATACTACTCATATTATTCACCTAGTATAATTATATCATATTTAAAAATAACTTTTTCTATTTATTAAAATATGTTATGATAAAAAAGAAGAATAAAAGGAAAAGGTGAGCTTATGGATTTTGGAGTTCATGATGTAGAAAAAGAAGAACGTATAAAAAGAAGAAACAAAAAAACAAATACATTATTTTTAATAGCTGGAATATTATTATTTATTTCAATTGTTTTATTAATGTACTATTTAATAAGTCAAGGTGGAAAAAGTAAAAAGCAAGTAACCCCATCTACACCTATTAAACAAGAAACAAAAGAATTAACTATATTTGATGAAAATAGTAATGACAGACCACTTTGTGTAATGATAGACAATGCAGTAGGTAATGATAATCATGTAGGATTACAAAAATCATATCTAAATTATGAAATAATTGTAGAAGGTGGCCTAACTAGAATAATGGCTATATATAAGGATAGAGATGTATCACTAATGGGTCCAGTAAGAAGTCTAAGGCCATATTTTATAGACTACGCCCTAGAAAGTGACTGTATTATTGCTCATTATGGTGGTAGTACTCAAGCCCTAAATGATATTAAAACTTTAGAAGTAAATAATGTAAATGGTCTAGGAGACCCAGCAGGCTTTGCTAGAGACTCATCAATAGCTAGTCCTCATAATGTCTTTACATCTGCTAAAAGAATAAAATCAGTTGCAGATTCTAAATCATATGCCAAAGTATCATCAAATTGGAAATTATTTAAATATTCAGCAGACGAAATAGACTTATCAAAAATATCATCAACTGAATTATTAACAGCAAGTGAAGTAAGTGTTTCTTATTCAAGTAAACAAACAAGAGGATACACATATGATTTAGGAAGCCAATCATATTTAAGGACTATGAATGGTGAATCTCATATTGATAGAATAACTCAAGCACAATTACAATATAAAAATATAATAATTCAAAAAGTAGCAAACAAATCTATTGATAAAGAAGATAGACAATCTCTTGAAACAGTTGGCTCAGGAGAAGGTTTCTATATAACAAATGGCCAAGCTTTGCCAATAAAATGGACAAAAGACTCACGTTCTTCAAAAACAAAATACACATACTCAAATGGAGAGGAAATAACTCTTAACGATGGTAATACATTTATTCAAATTGTACCAATCAATAATAACATTACAATAGGATAGGAGATTTATAATGAAAATAGGAGTATTTGGTTGTGGAACATATGGAATGGCTCTTAGTAATATCTTTATAGATAATAAACACGATGTAACCATTTGGACTAGATCTGAAGATAAAAAGAAAGAAATAGAAAAAGAAAGAAAAATAGCTAAGTTAGAAAACTTCGTAGTACCAAGTCAATTAAAAGTAACTACAAGTATCGAAGAATGCTGTAAGGATAAACAATTAATAGTAATAGTTTCCCCAGCTTCCTCAGTTGACTCATTATGTCAACAATTAAAAAGCTATATTACAAAAGATCAACATATCTTAATCGCAACAAAAGGTATTGAACAAGGAACTGGTCTTTTCATGCATTCAATAGTAGAAAAATATATTAATACAGAAAAAATAGCTGTAATTAGTGGGCCATCATTTGCCGTAGACCTAATAACAAGAAAACCAGCTGGATTATCACTAGCATGCAAAAGTGCCGAAACAACACTATTTGTAAGAGAAGCACTTTGTAATCAATATATTAAGGTAAGAGAAACATATGATATCTATGGAGTAGAAATATGTGGTTCAATAAAAAATGTAATAGCACTAGCAGCCGGAATGTTAGAAGGCTTAAAAGCAAATGATTCAACAAAAGCAATGTTAATAACAGAAGCAGTCCACGATATGGAACAAATTCTTGAATCATTTAATTGTGATAAAAGGACTGTTTTATCATTTGCTGGTATTGGAGACTTACTATTAACTTGTAATTCACCAAAATCAAGGAACTATAGTTTTGGTAAGTTAATAGGAGAAAGAATAGACAAAGAAAAAATAACTGAATACTTGAAAAATACCACAGTAGAAGGATATTACACCCTAGAATCAATTTATCAATTATTAAAAGATAAACAAGCATATATACCAATAATAGATTTAATATATGAAATAATAGTAGAAGGAAAAGATCCAGAATTATTATTAATGTTCTTAATAATTAAATCTTAACCATGATAAAATAGAAACAGAATAGGAGAGAAATAATGAAAATAGGAGTATTTGGAAGTGGAGCATATGGAATGGCTCTTAGCAATATTTTTAT
>CAMOYT010000066.1 GCA_946630315.1 uncultured Bacillota bacterium
GTTATTTAAATAGTAGTAAGTTTGATTCTAATAGTAGTTATATAGATAGTATGGCAAAAGAAAAGACTAGTATTATGTATAATCCTAGAGATTATGAAAAGGGTAATGGTAAATTAGATTTCAGTTGCAAAAGCAATGTTGTTAAATCACAATTTTCTTGTGAGACTTTAAGAATAGTTGAGGATCATTTATATGATGTTAATGCTCAGAACTTTTATAGTTATATTAATTCTAAAGGTGGTTTTTCTAAGTATGCTGAAAGTTTAGGTGGAGTCTTTGGAGAGTATTATGGTAAAAAAGTAGAGGGAAGGCGTGAAGTTGATTTTCAAAGAGCAGCTGAATATGTTCTTGGTTGGATGTATATGTATGGTTGGGACTATATGAATGGTAGTGGTCGTCATGTTAAATGGGGTGGTTCTAAATATACTAAAGATGCTTTCTATTATTATGGTGGTTGGGAGAGAAAATATACTGGAAATTTTGATGATTTAATATCTGGTAAAAATGGAGTAGGTATGATGAGTTCTGAGTGTGGTGACTTGGAAGGGTTTACTTATTGGAAAATGGGTATGAATAATCGTAAGGTTATATCTAATCCTACGACATTGAGAGATTTAAAAATTGGAGATGGTGTATATTTCTTTGATCATCGTGTTGATAAGAGTAATCCTAGAACTTGGGGTATTGGAACGCATAATGTAGTAGTAGGAGAAGTATATGATGATAGAATAGTTTTCTATGATGGTGGTAGTAGATATGAGATGAGTAGAAACTATAAATATACTGTTTATTTTCCGAGTGTATATAGTGAAGAAGCTGATTATCAAGCTATGAAAAAGACATATGGCTATGAAGGTTGGGCCGCTAGAAGATTTTATAATTTTGAAAATTAAAAAAAGACATGAGATTCGACCACTCATGTCTTTTTACTTTCTATCTAAGAGAAGGCACCCCCTGAGGGCCTTCTCCAAAAAGAATAAAAAGGGGTTGGCTAGTGTGATACTAGCGACCAATTCGCCTAATACCGAATTGGTGATTACTATACTAATCGAAAAGGGGTATTTTGTCAATAAAAAACGTAAAAAAAATTAAAAAAGTTTAAGATATTAAAAATATTGATATATATAGCTATAAATATATTTTTTTACTTTAAAAAAATAATAATTTATGTTATAATATGCGAGAAGGAAGTGGTTGTGTGGCAGAATTAAAAGATGTAAAGGGAATAGGACCGAAATCTCTTTCTTTACTTAATAAAATTGGTATTAATACAATTGAAGATTTAGTAACACATTATCCATTTAGATATGAATTACTTGAGAGAAATGAACTTGGTAGTACTGATGATGGAGAAAAGATTGTTATTGATGGAAAAGTAGAGAGTATTCCAATTCTTATGCGTTTTAAAGCGGGACTTAATAAAATGAATTTTAGATTAGTTACTCCTTCTGGAGTAGTTGGTGTATCTATATTTAATAGAGCTTTTTTAAAGAATCAGTTATCTGTAGGTACAGGAATTACTGTTATTGGTAAATTAGATAAAGGTAAAAATGTTATTACAGCATCTGATATTAAGATGGGAGTATTAACTAATAAGATGAAGATAGAACCTGTATACCATTGTACAAGTGGTTTAACTAATAAGAATATGTCTACATATATAAATATGGCTTTACTTATGTATGGTAAAGATATACCTGATTATATACCAGAAGAATATAGAGAAAAATATGACTTTTCTAATAAGAAAACTAGTCTTAATTTAATACATAATCCTAGTACTCCTGAAAAGTTAAAGGAAGTTACTATTAGATTGAAATATGAAGAATTATTTCAGTTCATGTTTAAAATTAATTATTTAAAGCAACAAATAAAAAAAGAAAAAACAGGACTTGAGAGAAAGATAGATAGAGATAAATTGAAGAAGTTTATGGATAAGATTCCATTTGAACTTACAAAAGATCAATTAAATGCAGTAGATGAGATATTAAAGGATTTAGAAGCTCCTAATAGAATGAATAGATTATTACAAGGTGATGTAGGATCAGGCAAGACTATTGTTGCTTTTATTGGAATGGTTGCTAATTATTTAAGTGGTTATCAAAGTGCTTTAATGGCTCCTACTGAGATTTTAGCTACACAACATTATAATAATTTAGTAGATTTCTTAAAGAAGACTAAGATAAATGTTGCTTTACTAACAGGATCTACTTCTAAAAAAGAAAAAACTACTATATATAAAGGATTAAAAGATGGTTCTATTAATATGGTAATAGGTACGCATGCATTAATTCAAGATGAAGTTGAATATAATAATTTAGGTTTAGTTATTACTGATGAACAACATAGATTTGGAGTTCATCAAAGAGCTAATTTACAAAATAAAGGTGTTAAACCAGATGTCTTATATATGAGTGCAACACCTATACCTAGAACTTATGCATTAACTATTTATGGTGATATGGATGTATCTACTATAAAAGAGAGACCTAAGGGAAGACAAAAAATTGATACATATGTAAAAGGTACAGCTGAGATTAAAGATGTATTACAAATGATGTATGATGAGTTAAAACAAAAACATCAAGTGTATGTAATCGCTCCATTAATTGAAGAAAGTGAAAATAGTGGTGATTTGACAAGTGTTAACGAATTGAAAGATCAAATGAAGCTAGCTTTTGGAGAAAGATATAAGATTGATATTGTTCATGGTAAAATGGCAACTGGTATGAAAGATATTATTATGGAACAGTTTAAGAATAATGAAGTACAAATACTTATTTCTACTACTGTAGTAGAAGTTGGAGTAGATGTACCTAATGCTACTACTATGGTAATATTTGATGCCGATAGATTTGGACTTTCAACACTTCATCAGTTAAGAGGAAGAGTTGGAAGAGGTACTAGTAAGAGTCAATGTATATTAATTAGTGATAGTGATACTGAAAGACTTAAAATAATGGAAAGAGAAGATGATGGATTTGTTATTTCTGAAGAAGATTTTAAGTTAAGAGGTCATGGAGACTTATTTGGTACTAAGCAAAGTGGTGATATGGCATTTAAGATTGCTAATGTAAGAAGCGATTATAAGATTTTATTACAAGCTAAGAAAGATTCTAAAGAATATTTATTAAATAAAGATACTGATAATGATGAATTAAAAATAAAGCTTATTAATTCTATAACAAAAGAGTCATAATTGACTTTTTTGTTGTTTTATGGTAAAATAACACGCGGTTGTGTTAAAGAGGGGGAAGAAGTATGGGCATGACTCATACTTTTTTTACGGAATAAAGGAAGGAGATAATATGCTAAAAGTAGGATTAAGTGAAGAAAAAACTAAATTTTATGAAAAGCTTGGTTTTGACTCTAAATTAGCTGGTTGTGTATATTTTGATGATTTAGTAGAAGAAGTAAGAATGATACTAGATCTTGGAGATATGTCAACTTTTAATGAGATTAGAGATTTTTTACCACGTATAGAGTTAGAGTCTTATCACTTCTTTTTTGAGGTAGGAAGATTTAAATATTATGATGAGATAAATAAGTTTTTGAAGAGCCGATTTGAGAGTAGAAAGAGAATGAAGAAGAGTAAGAATGCATATGTAGATTTATTTGGTAATAATGACTTAATGAATAAAGATAAAAGTGTATATAGAATGGCTAGATATTTAAATGAGCAAAGAGATTTACAAAATGGTCATGTAAAACAACTTGTAAAGGATAATAGTAGTTATAGTAAAATATAAATAGTCATTCACTTGTAATAAAAAGAAATAGTGAGTTTTATCATATGTAAAGAAAAAAAAGTTAATTTATTATAATTGACTTTTTTTATTTTTATCCCTTATAATTAAGATGCGTGATGATATAATTCACGCCGATATCTCTCATGATTTTATATGAGAGTATATTCAACCGAACCCCCTGAAGACACTGTCGAGAGACAGTGTCACTTTATTTTATAAGGTTTTGCGAAGTTTTGGTTTTTTTCTAGATACCAAGCCAGATACCAAAAATTCGAAAATATTTGATAATTTTAACTGTTTATTTCAGTTTGTATACGTTTATAGAATTTTGACAAAGATTTAAAAGTATGATATTATGTATACAGATGAAGAGAACTTCATAAAATAAAAAAGGAACACTTAATTTTCAGAGGTTGAGTGTTACCCAAAAACTTTTGGTTTGCACCTATCTCAATGTTGAGTTAGGTGCTTCTTTTATTTTAGTATTACGAAAAGTAATGCTATAAGTAAAAGGATGATGAGAACTAAAGAAGAGATTAAAAAATCTTTCTTGCTCATTTGCATCACCTCCAATCATAAGTATGATGAAGGTAGCACCCAACTTATTAAGTATTCCAATGCTTATTATATCAAATATATGTTCTATGTCAATATATGTTTCTAGATACCAAATCCAGATACTAATTGTAAAAAAACAAGGTGTTTTTATAAAACTTAGTAAATGAAAAAGCCTTATTTTACAAGACTTTAACTAATTATTAAATTATTACGGCTGGTTAATTAAATTCCCCTGAAGAGGTACCGTATGGTACCTCGCTTTTTTTATGATATAATATATATGATAGGAGGGAGTCATATGCATATAAGTTGTAGTGCTAGTTTGAGTAATATATTTTATGTTATTAAAAA
>CAMOYT010000067.1 GCA_946630315.1 uncultured Bacillota bacterium
TTTTTATTTTCTTTTACTATGACTTTTATTTCTTTAGTAGTTGTTGAATTATTACTATCTGTTACTTCATATACTACTTTATAAGTACCTGGTGTATTTACGTCAACTGAGTTTTCTTTTACTTTTATTTTACTTGTTAAGTCTCCATCTTCTGTATCTGTTGCTTTTACATTATCTAGTGGATTAAATCTATTTTTTTCTAGTATTGTTTTATCACTTGCTTCTATTACTGGAGGATTGTTTTCTACTTTAGCATTATATAAAGTAATTGTTACTCCTCTATCTCCTGTTGGAATATAACCATAACTATTGCTAGAATTTAGTGGTACTTTATACCAAGTTTTTCCAGATATATTTAAAGTCTCTAAAATAGGAACATAAGTATAAGAATATAACTTACCACTATTACACTTATAATCAACTGTTTCTTTACAAATATTTAAATGAAGATTCTTTTTTGTTGAAGTATAAATATCAATTGAAGCATAGCTACTATTTACAAATCTTAGACTATTACTATTTATCCAACGTTTTTGATTTTCATTATAATCACTTGTTACATAATAAGCTACAATATTTTTATTTTTATCAAGTGCTTTAGCATAGACCATAAGATATCTATCTTTTTGAAGGTTACCAGCAGACTGTTGCAACAAAGAATCTTCGAAGAACGATGAATCTTTTGTAGAAATAGCGACTTTTGGAGAAGCGTCACCATTACTAGTATAAAATTCATATGTGTAAGTTGAATCTTGATATTCTGTAACACTATTTGTATCTTTATAATCCACTTTATTTAATAATTTAACATTACTAGCATCTACATAGACATAGGCATTCCAATTATAACCACTATTATTATTAGGTATTTGATTACCATTTGAATCTATGTTCATATCACTTACTATTTTATACCAAAGTTTTCCATCATTTTCTACTTTATCTACAATTACAATAGCATCTCTATTGGTATCTGGATATGTATATACTACTTTTGAATTTGTTGATGGGTTTAAATAGGCGTTAGCATTTCCATTAAGAATTAGTCCTTCTTGATAGTAGTTATAATCTTGAAAGCCATGTGCTTGATCAAAGTAGAAATAGTTTTGAGCCATTTTTTCAGACCAATATGGGTCGGATGCATATTTAATATTTATACCTGATTGTTTATCACCAAACTGACTACCAAAATAATTACTAGCATCAGCTTTGGCATAGTTATAAGTCATCCAGTCGTTAGCAAATCCAATAATACTATTTTCAAAATAGGCATAGCGACTAGCACTGGCATATGGATTTGAGTCAACAGCATTTAGTCCAAAGCCATTATTCTTACTAATTGAAATATTACTAGTTCCATTACCAGTTTCATTTCGACTTAGACTAAAAGTTAAAAGAGCATTTGTTCCATATTTTTCTTGAGCATGATAGAAATATGTTCCCATGCCATACAAAGTACTAGCACCTGACTCGGCATAATCACCATAGGCATTTTTAGTTTTACCCATATTATTTTTAATATAATCATTAATATTAGTACTGGAATAATTACTTTTAGTATGAATATTTAAATACATGTAATAATTGTAGTATGGATTATTTTTATTCACGGCTCTTTCTATACTATTATTTTTATAGTCTTGCATGAGACTTTCTAAAGTATTATAAAAATAATGTCCATCGAAACTATAATAAGTTCCTGTTGCTAGCATTGTTGGTTTTGGTCCAATTGCTCTTTTAGCTTTGGCTGAATTAGAAACAGTAATATCAGATACTTCATTATGAGAAATTGATTCAGAGTTAATAGTATAGGAACTGCTACTTTTTAGCCAAGTAATTGGAATAAGTTCATAATCTTTTTCTCCTACCCAACCTGTTGTATCGGCAATTCTAATGTGTGCTGCCCACTGTCCACTATCATGACTAGTTCCAAGAAAGCCTCCATCTTCACCATAACTACCATTAAAATAAAACTTTTGCCATTTATATTGATTAGTCAAATTAGAATTGTCATAAATATAAGTATTGACATTGTTTTGGTGCATATTTAGTCTTACAAGTCCATAGTTTACATCTATTATTTTTGTTTTACTATTTACTTTAGTCATTATAGCTAAGTCTCTTGCTCCATTATTTTCCATTAAACTCTTAGCTTCATCATAACTAGAAGTACAATAAACAGGATCTATTACACCATCTGAATGGAAACCTGCCACTTCATAATTACCACATAAACTTTTATCTTTATAATTATTTACATCAAAGGCATAGATATTTTTATTAAATGAAAGAATTGTAAGTATACTTATAATTGCTAGATACTTTTTTTTCATACTATACCTCCTTTTTACAGATTACCCCATCCTACTTTATATATATTATAGCAATTTTTTATAAATAAAGTAATCATTTATAATTCAATAATTTTATCTTTACAATTATTTTACAGGAATAATTTATTTATTTTAGAAGTATTCGTCTAAACTTGTAAAAGTAAATATTTTTAGATATAATTTTATAATAAGAGTTTTTATGTTTGGAGGAGTTTTATGGCTAAAAAAAATAAAGAAAACTCAGGTGGTTTTAGTAAATTTGTTATTATATTGGTAATTATTACTTTATTGAGTAGCTTTTTTGCAATCTATGAAATATTTTTGCTGAGTGGTATTGAAACACTGATTAGATATATTGTTATTGGAGTTCTTATACTAATTGATTTAATTATTCTATTTAAGTCACGAGGTATTAGAAAGAAAAAGAAAAAGAAATCTAAGAGAGTATTATTTATAATTTTTGATATTATATATATGTTAATTTGTTTAGCAGTTGGAATTGTTATCTTTTATGTATATGGAAGAATTAGTGGACTTAATAAGATTTTTGTAACTTATACAAGTGATTTGGTGGTTATGAGTAAAAGTGATGCTAATAAAGTTAGTGATATTAAAGATATGACTATTGGTATTTTGGATGATAAGACTAGTCCTGAAGGTTATATTATTCCACAAGAGATAATTAAGAAAAATAAATTAAATGATAATAATGAAATTAAGGATTATGATGATTATACTAGTATGTTAGTTGATTTATATAGTGGAGATTTAGATGCTATGTTTGTTACTAATCACTATGTTTCAATGTTTTCTGGTATAAGTGGATATGAAAATGTTGGAACTGAGACTAAGATAATTACTAGTAAGAGTAAAAAGATGCTTAAAGCAAATAACTCTGCAATAGAGACTGCATCTTCTGGCAAGAGTATTACAGAACCATTTACTATCCTTCTAATGGGGATTGATTCTACAGACGAAGTATTAAGTGAAAATGCTATTGCTAATGGTGATACATTAATATTAATTACATTTAATCCTAAGACTTTAAACGCAACTATGTTTTCTATACCAAGAGATAGTTATGTTCCAATATCTTGTTGGAGTGGAAAACCTGAAAATAAAATTACTCATGCTGCAGCTTATGGTGATGATTGCATGATTAATACAATTAAAGATTATTTTGATATTGATATTGATTATTATGCTAAGATTAATTTTAAAGGTTTAGTAAAACTTGTTGATGCTGTTGGTGGTGTTGATGTAAATGTTGGTCAGAGATTATGTACAGATGATTCTTCTCGTGGTGGTCAAGTATGTATAAATCCTGGAGAGCAAACATTGAATGGAGAACAAGCCCTAGTTTATGCAAGAAATAGAAAGCAACTTGCTAATGGTGATTTTGGTAGAGCCGAACACCAACAAGAAATTATTATGGCTCTTGTTAATAAAATTAAAACAATAAAAGACGTTTCTACATTTATGGATATATTAAATACAGTATCTAATAGTATGGATACAAATTTAACTACAAAACAAATATTGTCTTTCTATAATGTTGGAAAAGATATATTAAAAAGAAGTACAGTAACAGATAATTCTAATGTAATAAATGTACAAAGATTGTATTTACAAGGTACTGGACAAATGATTTATGATGAACGTGCAAAGATGGTATTATGGGATTATGTACCTAATCAAAGTAGTAGAAAAGATATAATTAATGCAATGAAAGTTAATTTAGGTAAAAAAGAGCATTCAGTTATTAAGAAATTTAGTTTTTCAATTAATGATCCTTATGAGATTGAGGTAATTGGTGAGGGTCCTTATAAATCAAGTGGTGGTTATACTCTACTTCCAAATTTTGTTGGAGACTCAGAGTCCCAAGCAAGAAGTGCTGCTGCAAGACTTGGAATACCAGTTAGTTTTAAGGGTAATAGTGGCTATGTTGTTTCACAAAACTATCCAGCAAATAAACGTGTTGATTTGATAAAAGGTAGTGTTACGCTAACATTATCTGGTTCTAGACAAGTAGTTTCAACTGATGATGAAGATAATAAAAAAGATGATGATGAAAATAAAAATAATGTAGTGACTGAAGATGAAGGAGAAAATGATGTTCAAGATAATTCTAAAATTACTCCTTCTCCTACACCCCCACCTGAAAAAGATCCAATAACTCCTAGTGATTCGAAAGCTCGTGTTGAGGAATAATTAAATAATTTAAAATTTAACCTTGTTTCTAAATAAAAG
>CAMOYT010000068.1 GCA_946630315.1 uncultured Bacillota bacterium
CCAACTCCAACAGATCCGACACCAACAAAACCAACACCAACTGTTGAACCAACACATACTGAGGATAGAAGACCTTTAGGATTACGTGAAATTATAAATGGAAAGATTTGTAAAGGACTTGAAATTACTAAGAAAGATGCTGATAAATATCGTTGGAGTAATGCAAGGGTTTGGAAGAGCTTTGTTGATGAATTACATTCTGGAAATGTAGTATATAATATCTTACATGTAGTACCTGGACTAGTTAAATTAGCTGGATCTGCATTTATGAAGTTAACAAAAGGTGTATTTGGAACAAAACGTGCTAATGACTTAGTAAAAGAAATGAAATCTAGAATCGATAATCTATCAGAAGAAGAATTAGAAACATTATTTAATGGATATCGTAGTGGATATATTATTCAAGAAGGATATCCTCAAGTAATTAATATGATTATTGAAGAAAAGATGAATGAATATATAATGGGTAAAGTAACTGCTATAAATAATGAATTAGTAGCAGCATACAAAATAGTAGTTACAAATTATAAATTAATTGCCGGAATAGATGCTAAATTAAGAGAAAAAGGTCTAACTAAAAAAACAAGAGATAAATTAAAAGCTGAAAGAAAGAAACTTCTTGAAGATGCAGCAGCTAACTGTATTGATATAAAAGTAATGCAAGAAGAAGCAAGAAATCTATTATCTGGTGGACTTCACGGAATGAGTGAAGACATGAAAGCATCCCTAACAAAGATGAATTTAGATGGTATGCGTTTTGCTAAAACATACGATTATGATAATGATTTAGAAGATAAATTAGAAGCTGCAGAAAAACAATTCTTAGATGGAGTTTCTAAAGGAGATGCCCAAGCAGTATTAAGTGGATTCCTAAAGGAAGAAAGATTATTAGCAGCTAATACTCGTACTGATGATACAATTATTGGTAAGATATCTAAAGGTAAAAAGCATTATTCTCCTTTAGTAGAACGATTAGATTATAATCCTGACCCATTAGTAAAAGACTTATTTACAATGATTGCTGTTACATCAGCAGCTATTAGTGCTGTTAATGCCGTAAGAGTAAATATTGAGCAACAAAGAATTCTTGAAGCTCATCAACAAGAAATTGCTAATGTAAATAATGCTAATAATCAAACTATGACTCAAGTTAATCAAACAGGAGCAGAAATAGCAGGTAAACGTGATGTATTCGCATCAGGTATGAGAGCTCAAACAGAACAAAATGTATTATCAAGAACTAACGTACATGAAAGAGCATCATTAGACCAAACAGGATGGAGTATTGGAACTAACCAATATCATGTTCTAGATCATGCAAGACATGAAGCTGCTCAACAATTCTATACAGATACCTACATGCAAATGCAAGATGTATCTGTAAGATATGCTCAAGGAATTATTACTCAAGATCAAGCTCTACAAGAGTTAGCTAATATCGCAACTCAATCTCATAAGACATTTACAGATACTGTCAGTGATGTATTAAGAGACACAGAAGCATATGCAGCATCTCACCCACAACATGATTTAACAGCAGTACTTGGTACAATGAGATATTTTGCAAATAATACAGAAGCAATCTCACAAATGAATCAAGGTATGGTTGATGTAACAAATCTAGGAGAAAGCCTAATTGGACTTACAGCTGAACAAGCAACAGCTATCCAATCACTTCCATCAGATTTAGCAACTACATTAGTAGCAGCAGCATCAGCAACAGCCTTAGCATACAATGTTGCACGTGACTTTAATAAAAAAGTTCAACGTAGTAAATCTCAACACAATGAAGTAACAGAAATGGTTAATGAACTAAATTCATCTGATGAAAATGAAGTAAGCAGGAAAAAGTAGCCTAAAAGCTACTTTTTTTGATACAATAATAAAGGTGATTTAAATGAATGAAGAAATAGGTGCACGTGGTGGAAAAAATGATCGTAGAAGAGTAATTAAAATTCAAAACAATAAATTAAAAAGATTAAAAGAAGAAGAATTAGAAGAACTAGAACGAGATGTAAGAAAAAAACAAATAACTAATTTGATTACTCTAATACCATTAACAATAATAGGTCAAACTCTAAAAATCTTTGATAACAAAAAAGAAAAAATAGAAGAACAAGTAGAATTATTAGAAGATCCTAAACAAGTAGAACCACAAAAAGAAGAACCATCAAGCAATAAAAAAACAATAATTATTTTTAAAAAGAAAGAAAAAGTAAAACCACAAGAAGAAATAGAAGAAGTAGAAGAAGTAGAAGAATTAAAAGAAGAAGTAGAAACACAAAAAAAAGAAGTAATTACTTCAAGTAGTACTACTTCTCCTAAGAAAGAAGTAATAGAACAAACAAGCGAGGCACCAGTACCTATTATTCCTATACCTCTACCACCAAAAGAAGAAGTAATAGAAACATTAGCTGATAATAATGAAATATTAGATAATTTAAAGCAAAAAGAAATAATAGACGTCTATCATAAAGAATTAAAAAGTATAAGAAGTGATCTTCGTCATTTAATATTTGATTATAATATTATGGTAGATGAAAGTGAAGATTTATATACATCAAAAGAAGCAGAACAATTACTTGATTCTCTAAATTTATTAATTAATAAAATCGAAGAATTAAAAAGAAAAATAAAAGTAGAAGACTTAGACAAATATGACGAAAACTACATATATACATTAATAGAAAACTACTTAGAAGAATTTAGAAATAAAAAAGTAATAAAAAACATTAAAGACTCAGATTTATTTATAGAAATATCAGATAAATTAGATGAATTATCATCTAAAAAAGATAAATTAAAAGACAAAGTAGAGAAAAGAAAAGAAGAAACAAAAGCAAAAGAAGATAAATATCAAGAAATAAAAGAAAAATATTATAGTATTGATGCCTTTAATGATCAAATGTATGCTCTTCAAAAAGAACAAGAAGCTCTACTTAAAAGAGTACAAGAAGAAGTGTCTAAAGCAGTAACAGTAGAAGAAAAAGTAAAAACAGAAATTAATTATTTTGATACTGGAGCTAAGAACCTATTAAAATTATTTGCTTTAGAAATGTTTATTCCAGGAGCAAGAGGAGCTAAAAGAATAGTAACCGCTACTGCACTTTATGCTTATTATATGAATAAATTACTAAATCCTAAAGTGATTACTAAAAAATATAAAGAAATCAAAGTAATAGATTATGAAGATGCTATAGAAAGAAATATTAATGATTTAGAAAAATTAGAAAACTCATTAAGTAAAACAACAAGTCAAATAGATAAAATAATAAATAAATTTAAAGAAGAGTATAGTGAATATATGGATACTATTCCAGAATATACTTCATTCCTAAATAAACTATATAAAGTAAAAGATAATTTAAAAGAAAAAGAGGATGAATTAAGTTATATAAAATCTGAACAAAAAAAACAATTAGAAATAAATAAAGTCCAAGTAAAAAAACGTGGAACATATGAAATGTAAAGATATATGTAAAATATAATAAAAAATAAATTAATTAAAATAATAAATGATATAATGAATTTGAATGGAGAGGATTACATGCTATTATTAACAAAAGCAGTTGTTGCAATTATGATTGGCTTTTTTGCATCAACTATCCTAGGACTAATATTAATACCTCTATTAAAGAAAATGCGTATTGGACAAAAGATAAGTATCTTTGTTGGAGAAGCTCATCGTAAAAAAGATGGTACTCCTACAATGGGAGGTTTAATATTTATTATTCCAACAGTTATTGCAACATTGGGACTTATATACTTTGACAAAATAAGTTATACATCTAATCTAGGAATTGTCTTATTAGTTTTTATAGGCTATGCCCTAATAGGTTTCTTAGATGACTTCCTATCGATTAGAAAAGGTAATAATGAAGGATTAACAACTTATCAAAAATTAATTATGCAAGTATTAATTGCTATAGGCTTTTTCTATATATATATGCGTAGTGGAGGACAAACAGCATGGATTGTTGGAACCCTACATATAGATATAGAATTTGGTTGGTTATATGGTCTAGCTATATTATTTATTCTAGTAGGAGCAAGTAATGCTGTTAACTTAACAGATGGATTAGATGGACTAGCAGGAGGTTTATCAGCAATAGCTTTCATAGCTTTCTCACTTATTTCATTAACGGTAGGTTATGAAGATATAGGAATATTTAGTTTAATACTAGTAGGAAGCTTAATGGGATTCTTATTATTCAATACTTATCCTGCTAAAATATTTATGGGAGATACAGGTAGTCTAGCTCTAGGAGCAGTTATGGGAGCAATTGCTATATTAACTCATAGAGAATTAACATTATTAGTAGTTGCTTTTATCTTTGTAATAGAAACATTATCAGTAATAATTCAAGTATTTTGGGTTCAAGTATTACATAGAAAACTATTCCTAATGACACCACTTCATCATCATTTTGAAAAATTAGGATGGAGCGAATCAGATATAGTAAAACTATTTTGGGTAGGAGGTCTTTTCCTAGCAATGTCAGGAATAATATTTGGAGTATGGTTATAAAGT
>CAMOYT010000069.1 GCA_946630315.1 uncultured Bacillota bacterium
AAGAAGCTAAAGACATCGCTGATAACGGTGGAAATATTAAAGAAAACGTATCTACAGACGAAGCTAATGAATTAAAAGCTAAATTCGAAGAAGCAGGCGCTACAATCGAATTAAAATAATTAATAATGGTTAAGCCTATACGCAAGTATGGGCTTTCGCCGTTTCTAAAAGGATGATAAAAATGTCACATTATTTTACAAATGATTACGTAGAATCAAAAGAACAAAAAACAAAATGTATTATTAAAAATACAGAACTAACATTTATAACAGATAACGGAGTATTCTCAAAAAAAGGGTTAGACTTTGGTACACGTACATTACTTGAAACATTAGATAACATTAGTGGACAAGTATTAGACTTTGGTTGCGGATATGGACCAATTGGAATATATGTAAAAAAAGCATTCGAAACAGAAGTAGATGCAATTGATATAAATGTTAGAGCTATGAATCTTGCTAAAAAAAATGCAGAATTAAATAATACAAAAATAAATATATTTGAAAGCAATATGTATGAAAACATAACAAAACAATATGACTATATAATAACAAATCCACCAATAAGAGTGGGGAAAAAAATACTATATCAAATACTATTTGATGCTAAAAAATATCTAAAAAAAGAAGGACAATTGTGGTTAGTAATACATAAAGATCAAGGAGCGAAAACACTGGCAAAAGATTTAGAAAAAGAATATAAAATAGAAATAAAAAATAAAAATAAAGGTTTTTATATTATTTGTGCTAGAAACAATTGACAATTTGATTTGTATTTGATAAACTTATAAAGTGGCGACATGTACTGTTTTTGTTGTGCGTGCACTAGAAAAATATAGGTATAGGGGTGAAATAGTGGCTTATAAAGTTGAAAAATTTGGTGATCACCGAGAAAGAAGAAATTATGCAAAAACAAAAAACGCAATTAAATTAGGGAACTTGCTAGAAATTCAAAAAAAATCATATGATTGGTTCCTAAATGTAGGAATAAAAGAGGTATTTGAGGATATCATGCCTGTTGAAAGTTTTACAGGAAACATGAGACTTGCATTCGGAGAGTATACGTTTGAAAATCCAAGATATACAAAGAAAGAATGCAAAGAAAGATATGCAACATACGCTGCTCCTTTGAAAGTACAAGCTATGTTATTTAATCAAGAAACTGGCGAAGTAAAGGAACAAGAAATATTTTTGGGCGATATGCCTATAATGACAGAAACAGGAACATTTATTATAAATGGTGCTGAACGTGTTATTGTATCACAACTAGTTAGATCTCCAAGTGTATATTTTGGAAAAGAAATTGATAAGAAAAATGGAAAACCAATAATAACTTGTCAAGTAATTCCAACACGTGGAACATGGCTAGAATATGAAACAGATGCAAGAGATATAGTATATGTTAGAATTGATAGAACAAGAAAAGTTCCAATTACAACATTACTACGTGCATTAGGATTATCAAGTGATGATGATATTGTTGACCTTTTTGGAGAAAATGAATACCTATCAAAAACAATGGCTAAAGATGTAAATAAAAATACAGATGAGGCATTAATTGATATTCACTCAAAATTAAGACCAGGAGAACCATCAACACTAGACAGTGCTAAAAACCAATTAATATCAAGATTTTTTGATGCATTTAGATATGATTTAGCTAAGGTAGGACGTTACAAATTCAATAAAAAACTAAACATTTTAGAAAGAATTTTAGACTGCAAATTAGCTGAAGAAATTAAAGTAAATGGAGAAGTTATAGTTGAAAAAGATACTGTAATTACAAAAGAAATAATTGATAAATTAAAACCAGTAATGGAAGCTGGATATGGAGTAAAAGAAGTACTTATAAATGAAGAATTGGATTCATATAACAAAGTACAAGAATTAAAAATTTACTCAAAAGTTAATCCAGAAAAAATAGTAAAAGTTATTGGAAATGACCAAGCAATAGATGAAAAACGTCTTACAATTTCAGACGTGTATGCATCAGTATCATACTATCTAAATTTATTAGATGGAATAGGTAATTTTGATGAAATTGATAATCTATCTAATAGACGTGTTAGACAAGTTGGAGAATTACTACAAAACCAATTTAGAATTGGTGTATCAAGAATTGAAAGAGTAATCAGAGATAGAATGAGTACACAAGAAATTGCAGATGTTACTCCTAAATCATTAATAAACATAAGACCTTTAACAGCAGCTATTAAAGAATTCTTTGGATCAAGCCAATTATCACAATTCATGGATCAAACAAATCCAGTAGCTGAGTTAACAAATAAAAGACGTCTATCAAGTCTAGGACCAGGTGGACTTTCAAGAGATAGAGCAGGTATGGAAGTACGTGACGTTAACCCATCACACTACGGAAGAATCTGTCCAATCGAGTCACCAGAAGGACCAAATATCGGACTTATAACTTCACTAGCATCATACGCTAGAGTTGACGATTATGGATTTATAATGACTCCATATAGAAAAGTAGAAAACTGTAAATTAACAGATGAAGTAAAATATATGACAGCAGATGAAGAAACAGAATACTATATTTCACAAGCTACAGTTGAATTAAATGAAAATAATGAAATAGTACCAAAAAGAATTCCAGTAAGATATCATGGAGAAACAATTCAAATAGAAAAAGAAAAAGTAGACTACATGGACGTTTCACCACAACAAGTTATATCAATAACTACACAAGGTATTCCATTCCTTGAACACGATGATGGAAAACGTGCACTTATGGGTGCTAACATGCAACGTCAAGCAATTCCACTACTTAAAAATGAAGCACCATTAGTTGGAACTGGAATAGAAGCAATATCTGCAAGAGACTCAGGAGCAGTTGTAATAGCAAACGCAGACGGAGTTGTAGACTATGTAGATGCAAGAAAAATAGTAGTAAAAACATTAGGTGGAAACGATACATACTACCTAAATGGTTATGAAAGAAGTAACGCAGGAACTTGTTATCACCAAGTACCAATAGTAAAACTTGGAGATAAAGTAAAAAAAGACGAAGTAATTGCAGATGGACCAAGTACAGAAATGGGAGAAATGGCTCTAGGTAGAAACGTAACAGTAGCATTCATGAACTACAATGGTTACAACTACGAGGATGCCGTAATACTAAACGAAAGACTTGTAAAAGACGATGTATATACTTCAATTCATATTGAAGACTATCAAATTGAATGTAGAGATACAAAACTAGGACCTGAAGAATTCACAAGAGATATACCAAATATCGGTGAAGACGCAGTTAAAAATCTAGATGAAAATGGTATCATCAGAATTGGTACAGAAGTAAAAGATGATGACATATTAGTAGGAAAAGTTACTCCAAAAGGAATGGCTGAATTAACATCAGAAGAAAAACTATTACATGCAATATTTGGAGAAAAAACAAGAGAAGTAAGAGATACTTCATTAAGAGTTCCACATGGTGGAGAAGGTATAGTTCATGACATTAAAATATTTACAAAAGAAGACTGTGATGAACTACCAGCAGGAGTATCAAAAATAATAAGAGTTTATATAGCTCAAAAACGTAAAATAAGCGTTGGAGATAAAATGGCAGGACGTCATGGTAACAAAGGTGTTGTATCACTAATATTACCAGAAGAAGATATGCCATACATGGCAGATGGTAGACCTGTTGATATCCTACTTAATCCACTAGGAGTTCCATCACGTATGAACTTAGGACAAATTCTAGAAATGCACTTAGGAATTGCAGCTAAAAACTTAAATATCCATGTAGCAACACCAGTATTTGATGGTGCTACAAAAGAAGAAATAATAGATGCACTAAAAGAAGCTGGTCTAGATGAAGACGGAAAAACTATTTTATATGATGGTAGAACAGGTGAACCATTTGATAATAGAATTTCAGTTGGTGTAATGTATATGATAAAACTACACCACATGGTAGATGATAAATTACATGCAAGATCAACTGGACCTTACTCACTAGTAACACAACAACCACTAGGAGGAAAAGCACAATTTGGTGGACAAAGATTCGGAGAAATGGAAGTTTGGGCTCTAGAAGCATATGGAGCTGCACATGTACTACAAGAAATGATAACAACAAAATCAGATGACGTAGTAGGACGTGTTAAAGTATACGAAGCCCTTGTAAAAGGAACAGAAATTCCAAAACCAGGAGTACCAGAAAGTTTTAGAGTTGCTATAAAAGAATTCCAAGCATTAGGACTTGATATAACAGTTCTAAATTCAGATGGAAACTTCGTAGAATTAAAAGACTTAGAAGAATCAGAAAAAGATTCATATTTAACATCAGATGAAGTTGAAACAACTACATATAGTGAAGAACCAGAAACACCAGAAGAAGAACTTGATGATGATTATGCAAATGAATTTGAAGATACATTAGATGAAACAGATGATTTTGAATCAGAAGATTTTGAAGAAATGGAAGGTGACGCTGAATAATGGATGTTAATCAATTTGAAGGATTAAGAAT
>CAMOYT010000070.1 GCA_946630315.1 uncultured Bacillota bacterium
AAAGCAGTAATGAATATAAAATATCCACAATAACTGTGGATATTTTTTTAATAATATGTTATAATATGCACTAGTTTGGGGGTAATATAAATGGAAGACTATAAAATTATAGAAGTAAATGATCCTAATCAAATGGTAGATATTTTAAAATTACAAGCTTCAACTATTTTATCAGATGTAACAGAACAATTAAAAGCTGACATTCTACCTAATAGAGAAGACTTTGAAACAGAAGAAGAATATGAAATAATAAAAAGAATGACTATGATGCAACTAGTAGATGATATATCAGCAGTAAAAAAAGAAGTATTCTGTGGAATATTAGATACATATAATAACTTTATAACAGAAATGAATACTTTTATGTCTGAGTCAAAAAAACAAAATAAAGAATCATTAGTAATGAGAGAATATGCAAGCTATGATATGAAAAAAGCTGGAATAATAACACTAGGAGTATCAGTAATATTCCCAATCGCAGCACCATTTTTAATAGTAATAAATTTACCAAGAATTGGTATGGATGCTTTACTTAAGAAATATCATAATATGCGCCTAGAAAGAAATGAAGCATTATATGAAGTATTTAAGAGTATCCAAGACCCATTCTATGAATTTACCAATACATTAAGAAGTGATTATCATGCTTCTAATAAAGAATTAAAAGAACTAAAAGATAAAGCTATTGAAGGAGAAGATGTATTACCACAACTTATCCAAATAATAGAACCAGAAAGAGTGGGTCTTCAATCAACTAACTTATTAGAAGAACAAGAAGAACAAAAGAAATTAATAAAAGAAATAGAAAAGAGATAATATGATTAACGAATTAATTGAAACTACATTACATAATAGTATTGCTTATTCCAAAGCAAATACTAAAGAAAGAAAATTACTAGAAATAAAATATAAACTATTAATATTAAAAGAATTAATAGGTACTAAAGAATTAAATCAAGTAGAAATTAAAAATAGACATTAAGTCTATTTTTTATATGTTATAATAAAATAAATAATAAGAGGTAGTTAATATGAATAAGATAATAGAATTTGAAAACTTAACTAATTATTCTAAAATGAATTCTTTTTATTTAGAATGGTTATCATTTGTAAAAGATAAATTAGATCCCGATAAGTTTGATAATACTGATTTACCTATAAGTAATACTATGTCTAATTATGAATTAATATTAAAATCAATCCTTATTAACTTAAGTATGAGATTAACTGCCTTAGAAGAAGATCAATTATTATTTGAGAAAGAACATCAAGATGATGACATAAGAAAAAAATATAATAAATTAAAAGATATGTATTTAAATCCCAGCGAAGCTAAAGAATATAATGAATTAATAAAAGATTATTTACCAGATACAATAGAAAAAGAAATAGAAGAGAATAAAGATGATAAAGAGTATATAGATGAATTATATGAAGAATTAGCTTATATTGATAGTGATAATAATTATTATTATAGAAGTAAAGAAGAATATAATGTTATAATTCCTAAAATATTTGAAAAAATAAATATACATAGTGATAAAGTAGAAAAAGAAACTGATAAAGATAAATTTTATCAAGTAAGAAACTGCCTTGCACATCATGAATATAAGATAGGACTATCTTCATTTAATATAGATCAAGAAGGAATAGAAGTAGGTTTAAGCAATATAAAAATAATACTAGATAATGGAAAAATATATGGAGAAATAACTCTAGAAGAATTACTAGAACTAGTAAATATATATGAATGTTTCTCTTTATTATTTTCTAATAAAGACTTTGAAATATTATGTAATTATAGAATATCAGGTGAAGGAAGTAATAAAAGAAAAATATCATATAAATTTAGTGAATATAAAACACCTAATGATGAAGATCCATTAGATGTAGAAAGTGCAATGTTATATGCTATAAATACTGATGAAGAATCAATGTTTATAGATGATTTAGGAGACTACTATAATATAGATACACTAGCCAAATTGTTGCAGCAAGCAGGCTATACATTTTGTGAAGCTAAAGAAGAACAATTAACAAATGAAGAAAGACAACTATTTAATAAAATAATTGAATATAGAAATAAAATAGTACCAGATAGATTAAAAACAACCGGAACCATACTACGAGAAACTGGTGAAGTAATTAATAAGTATTTTGAAAGTATTAATAGAAATAAAGTAGCATTTAATTCAACAGACATAATAGATTTCTTTGTAAAATTCTTTGGAAAAACAATTTATTATTTTGCTAAAGATAAAATAATCTCAATGAAACCATTAGAGTATTATAATAGTCCATATTATGTTAAATTTAACCCATTATTAAATGGTAATAAGAATAATTTAATAGGATTATCTACTTTAACTACAACACCAATTATTTATTCAAACTTCTTATTAGAGTATTTATTCTTCAATATAAATTATGTCAAAGAACTAAATGCTAAAGAAGCAGAAAAAGGCCAAACTATTTTTAAATATCATAATTTAAACCTAGATAATATAGATGTATATAATTATGATACAAATGGTAATTTATTAAATACTACTCCTTATGAAATAAGAAATAAAAAAGGAGTAATGTTAGAAGAAAAATTTAAATTAGAGCAAGAAGTAAAAGAACTAATAGAATTAATAATAAACATTATTAATCTAAATAATGAAGATTCTAAATACCCTAATAAAGTAATAAAATTAAAAGAAGTAAATGATAAATTACAAGTACTAAAAGATAAATACAATTTATTAGAAGTAATAGATATAATATCTAATAATTTAGATAATAATAGTAATCATAATAAAAGTACTATCAAAAACACTTTATTAAAATTATTAAATAATCCTTATAAAATAGAAGATTTATCTGAAGAAGAAAAAGATATAAAGAAATTATTTACTAAAAAAGAAAGAGAAAAGTATAATAAAAAAACATATGATTTATCAATGTTTAATAATCAATTATTAGAAATAAATAATTATCTAAGTAAAGATGATACCGAAACAGAATATAAAGACTGCTCTAACTTCTTATCTCATCTAAGAAATGCTATTACACATGGTAATTATATTGTTAATTATTCTAATGCTTTTACAAGTGATAATAGTATTGATTATGATAATATTAGTTATGACTTTTATGATATAGATCCAAATACTAATAAAAAAGTATTTGAAGTAAGAAATATAACTAGTAGAAGATTATTAGAGCTATTAAATGATTACTCTAAACTAGTAGAAAATACTGATAGACCTGATTTCATAAAAGAAATTAGTAAAGATAATGAAATAATAGATAAAGCAGAGGAATTTATGCCAAATACAAAAAATGAAATTAAAGTAAGATTATAATTGTATTTTTAAAATAAAATGGTATACTATAAGTAAAAAGGAGGAGTATATATGTATAGTGATTATGGGTTTACTGAGCCAAGTGTAAGCAATGTTGAATCAACAATCGGAGCTATAACTGGAGCTGCTATTGCTATTGTAATTCTTTTAATTGTAATTGGTATTGCAATTGCTGTTCTAATGATTGTAGCAAACTGCAAAATGTTCTCAAAAGCAGGAGAAAAATGGTGGAAGGCACTTATTCCAGGATATAACACTTGGATAGAAACTAAGATAGCAGGTCTAGCTTGGTGGTGGTTCCCAATCTTCTTTGGATTAACTGCATTAACTGCCGCACCAAAATATGCGCCTGTAGTTGGAACAATGCTATTCTTAGTAGGATTCAACTACAATCGTAACGTGGCTCTAAAATTTGGCAAAGGTAATGGCTTTGCTGTACTACTAACATTATTACCAGTAATTGGTTATCCAATGTTAGCATTTGGAAGTGCTCAATATAATAAAGATGCTGCTACTGATAAAAATGGTATATTTGCAATCGAAAACAACATGGTTAAATAAAAAAGCTGATAACTTAGTTATCAGTTTTTTATTATTAGAATCAATATAATTATAATTCAAAATAGACATAGTTAAAATAATTTAATATAATAATAAAAAGAAAATAAGGAGATAATATGAAAAAGTATTTATATGATTACATAGAAAAAATAGATAATAAGATAAAAAATAATAAAGTAAATAATGAATTAATAGAAGAACACTTAATAAAAATAGATTTCTTTCAGCATGAAAGAATAATTCATCTATTTGTAACATTCTTCTATGCTATTATGTTTTTATTATTTTCTGCATTAGGTTTAATACATATATTATTTTGCCCAATAGCTATAATACTATTTATATTTTTATTATTTTATGTAGTACACTACTTTAGATTAGAAAATGGAGTCCAATATCTTTATAAACAATATGATCAAATGAAAGAGAAAAAATAATTCTCTTTTTTATGTTATACT
>CAMOYT010000071.1 GCA_946630315.1 uncultured Bacillota bacterium
CATCATTATAAAGTTTAGCACTGCTAGTTACGCTATTAGCATAACTTTCATATTGCTTTTGAGTATTACCTGTTTGAAAAGCACGTAATGTTGGTATTGCGATAACTGTAAGTAGTGCAAGTAAACTAATCGCAACCAACAATTCAACTAAAGTAAAGCCTCTATTCTTCATATATACTCACCTCTTATGATTTTAACATAAAAAAAGAAGCATTTATATGCTTCTTTTAGTTACTTTACATCTTATATGTTTTTTGTTGTGCTAAATAGTATTTATTGTCATTTACTATATATCTTGAAAAGTCTAAGATTATTTGGTTTTTTACTTTATTGGTTCTTAATAAGACAAAACCTGGACTTGTTATAAAATTAATATCATTAGGATTGTTATCACTTAGTGTTGGTAATTTTACTTTTTTCTTTTCTCCTACAAATAAATGTGAGTGTCCTGAAATAGTAAAGTCTTTATCTAATAATTTATCTTCTTGCATTTTAGAATTATGATTAAATGATATTAATTTGTCATATATTTTGAAATAACTTTGATAATATCCTACTCCATGGATTGATGAGTCTTCTTCTAATAATTGAAGAATATCAATACCTTTTTTTAGATAATGATTATCATGGTTTCCTCCTAGAATATATTTTTCTCCACCTAGTCTTGGTATAACATCTAATATATGATCTACTTGTCTTTGGACAGTACCATATTTTTTGTCATAATCTAACATACCATCTCCAATGTCTCCACCATTTAAAACAATATTTATATTATTTTGTTTTCTAAAGTCTTCAGCTAATTCTTGGTAAAAGATACTTTCTCCTTTACTTCCTAGATGTTGGTCTGATACTAGTAAGATATTTTCATCTTTTATATTTAGAAAAGATATATGTTTTAAATATTCCTGTCTAATATAGAATTCTATATCCCAAGGAATATTTTCTCTATTTATTAGGAAATAATACATTTTTAAAATATCATACTTAGGTATTTTATAATCATTTAATAATTCATTATATGAGACATTATTTAATATTAATTTTTTTATTTCATTATTAGTCATTTATTAATACCTTTTCTTTCTCTACTAAGTTAAATACTTCTTCTTCAGTATAATTATTAATTGTAGTAGTTAGTTCATTTACTTTTTCTAAATTATCTGTATTTTCTTTAGCAAATTCATAATATTTTAGTGCTAAAATATCTCCTAATACATAAGATATATCTTTATAGATATTAGCTTTTTCTAGATGCAATTCTTGAATTAAATTATCTATCTTAGTATTTATAAATTCAGAAAGTGTTTTATCCATAGATGGATCATATTCTTCTTTAAAGAAATTATATACTAAATCTTTATCTATATAACCATTTTCTTTATATAGTAATAATAAATCTAGAAAATCTAATGCTGTTAAACCTGTTACTAAAGTATTTAGTTTTCTATCTGATATTATTTGTCTTATTTCAGATTCATCTTTTTGTTGTTCTCTTAAATAGTCTACTGCTAGATATTCATATGTTATTGGTAAAAATTCTAATAATGTTACAGGTAATAGTTTTTTATTATGAAGATTTAGGTAATGTATAAATTCATGAATTATATCTACTACATTATTTAAACTATTATTATTAACAATAGTTATTACTTCATTAGATTGATATGATGTTGTATATGATAATTCTTCTCTTGGTATATTATGTAGTCTTGATACTATATTTAAATCTTCTTCATTATTTAAAAAGATTAGTTTATTATTTTTTATTAGTCTATTATATTCTCTTAATAAGAACTTACTATTATCTATATGTGATAGAAAATCTTTTACTATATTATTAATATCTTCTCTTGACATAGTAGAGTATTCTTTTTTTTCTTCTTCGGTTACTATACTATTTATTAAATCTTTATTTGTTATAAATGCTAGTACTTCATCTCTTATTGTTTCTAAATTAGCTAATAAGTAATCTTGTTTTAGGGGATTTGTTTCTCTTACAAATTCTTCTTCTATTAATCTATTTAGAAAATCATATTTAAATTCTTGGAATAAGTAATTTAATAATTCTTCTTTAGATGCTTGTTTACCATAAAAGTTACATACTATTTGATATAATTCTTCTTCTTTTATATTTGCTAGTTCAAAGAAATCTATATCATAATTTGAATCCTTGGTTGCTAATAAGATTTCTAAAATATTTAATAAATTTTCTATTATTCCTTTATCATTCATATTAAGTATTTCTTCTCTTGTCATAGTATCACCGAACCTAGTTTCATATTATAACATAAAAAAGAGGTATTATCTACCTTCTTTTTCTTTTAATATTATTAAATTATCTATTATCATAGCAACTGTCATAGGTCCTACTCCACCAGGTACTGGTGTTAAGTAAGAAGCTTTTTCTTCTACATCTTTATTAAAGTCTCCTACTAGTTTACCATCTACTATATTTATTCCTACATCTATTCCAATGAAATCTTTTTTTACCATATCTTTATTAATTAAATTAGGTCTACCTACAGCACTTATTACTATATCAGCATTCTTAGTATATTCTTCTAGATTTTTAGTTTTTGAATGACATAGTGTAACAGTAGCATTTCTATTTATTAAGGCATCTGCTAGTGGCCTTCCAACAATATTACTTCTTCCTATTACTACTATATTTTTACCTACTAAATCAATATTATATTCTTCAAATAATTTTAAAATACCCTTTACTGTACATGGAATAATTTGTTCATTATTATCTCTTATTCCAAATAAGTTATTAGTACTAAAACCATCTACATCTTTAGAGTCTTTTATTAATCTAGCACACTTAGTAAAGTCTATATGACTTGGTAATGGACTTTGTAATATTACTCCAGTTGTTTTACTTCTATTTAGTTTTTTGATAATATTTATTAATTCTTCTTCGGTAATAGATTCATCTAATTTCATTAATTTAGATTTTATACCTACTTCCTTAGTATATTTTAATTTATTTCTAATATATGTATTAGATGCTTCATTATCTCCTACTTGGATTATTACTAATGATATTTTTAAATTGTTTTTACTTATTATTTCTTTGTATTTTTCTAATAATTTTTTTCTTGTTTCAGTTCCACTTATTATTTGCATAAACTACTCCATTCTTTTTCTTTAAATCCTAATAATACTGTATTATCAGTTACTAGTAATGGTCTTTTTATTAACATACCATCTGATTCTAATAATTTTAGTTTTTCTTCTGTTGTCATTTCTTTTAACTTATCTTTTAGGTTTAATTCTCGATATTTCATTCCACTTGTATTGAAGAATTTATTAATATCTAAATTACTTAGTTTTAAATACTTTTCTAATTCTTCTTTTGTTGGAGTATCTAGTACTATATTTCTATCAATATATTTAATATTATTATCATCTAAATACTTTTTAGCTTTCTTACAAGTAGAACATTTTGGATATTCAATAAATAACATATAATCACCAATTACATTGTATTATATTTTTATATAAAATAAAAGTAGAGATTACTCTACTGTTTCTTGTTTTATTTCTTCTGTTGGGTCTAGTTGTTTTTCATCTTTATTTAATTCCTCACTCATATACTTCTTCTCCTATTATGTTTTAATTTTATCATAATAAGAAAAAAATAGTATATATATAAATACTATTTTAACCATAATTTTTTTTAATTGCTTGAGCTATGTCTTTAGCTATTTCATTAATATGGGCAGTATATGTTCGCATAGCAGATGCATTATCATAGAATTCTGTTTCTAAATATGTAATTGGGATATTTCGATTAGTAAAATATGAGACATTGTTTAATCCTTGGATTGAGTCTCCTAAACGACTAGCTCCAGTATGTGATATTACTGCATTTACTATATCATTATCTGCTTTAGTACTATAAGATGATGATTTTTTACATAGTAGTGTTCCTCTAGCATTACCAGCTGATGTAGCATTAAAATGAACTTCTAAAACATATTTATAATTACTCCAATTAAATTTATTAAATAATGCAGTATTTAGTTTACTTTCGATAAAGAAAGATTTATTCATTTGATTAGTATTACCTGATAACATAGCATTAGCTATATCACTTTTTACTCCCATACTATCTAAATTAGATTTTATTAGTTTTACTAGTTTTCTTGTTTCTGCTTCTTCGGCATAGCCTGATCTTGGACTTGCTCCTCT
>CAMOYT010000072.1 GCA_946630315.1 uncultured Bacillota bacterium
AATACTGTTGATATTTCCCAGTTGTCTAGTTCTACTTCGTTGTCTCCATAGAATACTTTGGATAAATTATTAATAATAGTTTTATTATTTGATAATGAGAGCAAAGAAAAAAGCATTACTAAAAATAGTAAGCTTGGTAAGATTACTTTTATTAAAGATATATTTTTCTTTTTACTTATTCTCTTTATCATACACTTTATCCTTATATGTATATTATATAAAATTGTTTTAAAAAAAGAAATAGTTAAATATATATAACTATTTCTTCTAAATCTTTTCTTTTATTATGTAATGGACTTGGTCCAATGTTATCTCTATAACCTAGTGGCATTAAAGCAACTGGTTTTATATTATCTGGTAAGTTAAATACTTCTTTTATTTTTATATGATCAAATAAGTCTATCCAGATGTTATCTACTCCTTGATTAGTTGCTTCTAGCATCATGTGAGTAGCAACTATAGATGCATCTATATCAGCAGTATTTCCATGTTCTCCTTGATATACTTCATCTAAGTTTATACAAATAATTAATACAGTAGGTGCATGATATCTACATTTAGATATTTCATCTATTTTATTTAGTCCTTCTTCACTTTGTACTACATATATTCTTTGTGGCTGATTATTTTTAGCAGTAGGAGCTAAATTACCTGCTTCTAGTATTTTATCTAGTTTTTCTTTTTCTACTTGTTCATTTGTAAATCTTCTAATAGCACATCTTTCTCTTATTACTTTATCAAATTCCATTAGTCATCCTCCTCATATACTCTTGGTACTCTTTTTGATATTAAACATATTATTTCATATGGGATAGTATCTAGGTAATTTGCTATTTCTAAGATATGATTTGTATCTTTTATTATTTCTACTCTATCGTGTATTTTTACTGAATCATCTACTTTAACAAATAACATATCCATACATATATTGCCTACTATTGGATATCTTTTATTATTGATAAAGACATCTCTTCCAGTATTTTTTCTTATTATTCCATCAGCATAGCCTATTGGTACTACTGCTATTCTTTCTTTTTCTTTTACTTTATAACTACCATTATAACCTACTGTTTCATTTTCTAATTCATGTAATTCTATTACTCTTGAACCTACTTTAAATGTATCTTCTAAATCTAGATTATTTGGTACTAAATTATACATTATAATACCTAATCTAGATGCATTAGCATAACTTTTCTTTTGAAAGTTTAGACTATATTCTGATGCTCCTAAATGTATCATAGGTACTTTTGATAAATCTATATTCTTAGTTAATTCTTCAAACTTATTTTCTTGTTTTCTTGTTGTTTTTATATCATCTGGTTTATACATATGTGTATATATTCCTTGAAGTGTTAAGTTTGATTCTTTAATAGTACTTATACATTTATCTACTTCTTCTATATTATTCATACCTAATCTATTCATGCCAGTATTTAGTTTTAGATGTACTTTTAGTTTTTTATCTTTAATACTATTTAGATAATTATAATTACTTATAGTAATATCTATATTGTTTTCTTCACAGAAATGGAGATAATTAGTTGGTATTATTCCTAAACATAGAATTCCTATATCTTTGATATCTTTTCTTATTTCTAAAGCTTCATCTAGAGTAGCTACTGCAAGATAGTTGCAGCCTCCTTCAATGATTGCTTTTACTACTTTATTATCATAATGACCATAGGAATCTGCTTTTACTACTCCTATATAGTATTTATAATCATCAATATTACTTATTATTTTTTTTACATTATTTCTTATATGTTTTAAATTAATATAACAAAATGTATTTCTATACATCGTCATCATCTTCTTTCCATTTACCTTTTGTAAGAGCATATGATGTAAGTAGTGCTGTTACTGGTATTACTATTATACAACCTATTCCACTAAATAATATTCTTATTAATTCAGAGATAAATGTTTTTGAATTTACTATATCAATTAAATGATAATTAGCACTATTAAACCATATTAATAGTGTCATAAAGTCTCCTAAAAAGGCAAAGAATAAAGTATTTGTTGTGGTACAAAGTATATCTTTTCCTATATTCATACCTGATTTAAATAATTCTTTTAGTTTTAATTTTTTATTATGTTCATGTACTTCATATAGTGCTGAAGATATAGCAATAGATGAATCTACTGTTGCGCCTATTAAACTAATTAGTATCATACTAATAGCAATATCTGTATAATCTATTCTTATATCATATGAGAACATATTAATTTCTTCAAAAGACTCATAACCAAATCCTGCTATTCTACTTAGATGTGTCATTGTAAATATTAATATAGCTAATATTAATAATACTATTATAATTGATCTAAATGATGATCTTGTCTTTTGATTAGATCCATTTACAAAATATAATATTACTAAACTTACTAATAGACATCCAATTAAAGAACAGACTATTGGATTAAAACCTAAAGCTGTAAAATAAAAAATTATTAATAATATTCCAAAATTAATTATAAGTGAGAAAAATAATTTTAATCCTCTTACTCTATCTATATACATCATTAGTATGAATAAAATAATTAATAATATACTATTCATTTGTATCACCTCGCATTAATTTAATACAAATGAAAGTAGTTATTGGAATAGTCATTATAATACCTATACTTCCTGTTAAGAATCTAGTTAATTCTAGTGATAAGTTATTAGTAATATAATGATATATTGAATAACCATTTCTTAGAGCTAGTACAAAGAATGGTAAGCCTCCACAAAGATATGTAAAGAATAAGACATTGGTCATAGTACTCATTATATCTTTACCTATTTCTTTTGATGAAGTTATTAATTCTTTATTAGTTATTTTTTTCTTTTTCTCTATTAATTCAGATATGGATGAAGATATAGTAATTGCTACATCCATAATAGCACCTAAAGCTCCTAATAATAATTCTGGTATTATTATATCTTCTGGTGGTACTGTTAAGAATTTTAATTCATTAAATGTAATACCTTTATAATTAGTTATTTTTATTATTATGTATGAGCCTACTAATAATATTAGTGTTGATGTTATAGTAGATATTATGGCAGACTTAGTTTTATTATTTAATCCATTAGATATTATAAGAGATAATATTGAGAATAATATAGCTTCTATAATACATATAAATAATAAATTAATTCCTTTAAAATATAGATTTAAACCAATATAGAATATTACTATATTTAGTATTAAACTTAGAACTGATAACAATCCTTTAGAGGCTCCTACTATATAGATTAATACTATGAATAAAGTAATCATTATAGATAAATAGAAATCTCTTTTTAGATTATCTAATTCTCCTTTTTTTATAAATACTTTATCTCCTACTTGGTATTTATCAGTTACTACACTAGAATATGTTTCTTCATATTCTACTGTTTCTTCTTTTCCTTTATTCTTGGTATTAGTTAATATACCTTTTATTTCTTTTGTATAATATTTTTCTTCTATACCTAAGGTATTATAATTACTATCTTCTTTAATAGTTTCTATACTTGTTATTTTCATAATAGGTGTTTTATATAAGAAATCATTATTATAGATAAAGATATTTATTAGTATTGAGATAATTATTAAAATTGTTGTAATTATTATT
>CAMOYT010000073.1 GCA_946630315.1 uncultured Bacillota bacterium
ATATGGTTGATGATCCAGAAATGCTAGAATTAGTAGAAATGGATATCAGAGAAAACCTTGAAAAATATGGATATGATCCAGACAACACTCCAATAATCCAAGGTTCAGCATTAAAAGCTCTTGAAGGAGATGCTAAATATGTTGATAAGATTATGGAATTAATGGATGCAGTAGATACTTGGATTGAAACTCCAGAAAGAGATACTGACAAACCATTCTTAATGCCAATCGAAGACGTTTTCACAATCACAGGTCGTGGAACAGTTGTTACAGGACGTGTTGAAAGAGGACAATTAAAACTTAACGAAGAAGTTGAAATCGTTGGTTTAAAAGAAACTAAGAAATCAGTTGTTACAGGAATCGAAATGTTCCGTAAACAATTAGACTATGCAGAATGCGGAGACAACGCTGGTGTACTTCTAAGAGGTATTGCTAGAGAAGATGTTGAACGTGGTCAAGTATTAGCTAAACCAGGTTCAGTTACTCCACATACTAAGTTCAAAGCTCAAGTATACGTTCTAACTAAAGAAGAAGGTGGACGTCATACTCCATTCTTCTCAAACTATCGTCCACAATTCTATTTCAGAACTACAGACGTAACTGGTGTTATTGAATTACCAGAAGGAACTGAAATGGTAATGCCTGGAGATAACGTTGAAATGACAGTTGAATTAATTGCTCCTATCGCAATCGAAAATGGAACTAAGTTCTCAATTCGTGAAGGTGGTAGAACAGTTGGTGCTGGAAACGTTTCAGAAATTATTAAATAATTAAAAACTAAAACAAAGAAACTAGAAAACTCTAGTTTCTTTTTATTATAAAAAAATTTACATTATGACGACAAGGCACTTCATAAACTTTATATAACAATTGACAATGATATACATATTTGTTAAAATTAAAAAGAGGGAGGAGTGAAATAAATGAAAAAATTCATAATACCAGCAGCACTTTCATTATTATTACTAACAGGATGCGGAAAAGAAGAAACAGTAGTATGTACAAACAATCAAAAATCATTTGGAGTAGAAATGAATTCAAAATTAAATGTTGTGTTAAAAAGCAATAAATTTGTAAGCATGGATATGACAATTGAAGCAATACTACCAGAAAATCTATTAAGTCAAAAAGAAACATTTATCAAATCATTTGAAAAACAATACGAAGGCTTCGAAGATAAATATGGCGTACAACCAGTTGTTTCTGAAACAGACGAAGGAGCTAAAATAGAAATGAAAATGACAGCTGAACAAGCAAAAGAATTCTATGGAAGCAATGACACAAAAGCTACAAGAAAAGATGTAATAGAAGAATTCGGAAAACAAGGATTTACATGTGAATAAAAAAATAATGCGAAAGCATTATTTTTTACTTATATAACTCTTGTTTTAAAAGATTAATATTCTCAAAACTTATTGAAATATAATCCTTTTTATTATTTCTATCACTATCACTTAAAGTAGAAAGTGAATGCAATTCTAACTTAGACACACTAGTCTCATTTATAATTGCTTGAATATCAGAACTAATTTCTTCACCCTTAACAACAAAAATATTCTTAGTTAAACCATCACTTATTCTCTTCTTAACATCAGCAATATCCTTATCAGTAACACTGTCAGGATCAAGAGAAATAACATTGAATCCATATTTTTTCAAAAATAAGAACATATCATTAGAAATAACAATAGTAGGATCAGCAGAACTACTAGAAACAACATTCATTTTAGCACCTAATGTAGATAAATCTAACTTTAAAGTTTCATAATTCTTTTCAATATCATTCTTTAAATAATGGTTAGTAATATACTCATCTAAACCAGTTTTAACGTTACGAGCAATCATTAATGCATTAGAAGGATCTAACCATAATTCCTCTTGATTATTACTAAACTCCATACTTAAAGTAGAATCAATAATTTTTAAATTTTTATTAAACTTTAACATAGATTTCAAATAATCCTTTTCATTACTTAATCCATCAAAAATAAATAAATCAGCCTGACTATAATCCTTAATTTGTTTATCATTTAAAGAATACTTTTCAGGAATAACACCATCAGGATAAATACTAGTTATAGTACTGTGTTCGCCATATAACCGACTTGTAATATACTCCGTAGGATAAACAGAAGTATAAATATCAATTTCCTCCATATAATCTCTCTTAATATCACAACCAGTGAAAAATAAACAAGCAATCAAACTAATTAAAACTTTCTTCATCTTTCCAACTCCTTTACCGGATCATAACCACAATTTTTATTAAAAGGGTTACACCTAATTACTCTTTTAAAAGTTAAAATACCTCCCTTAATAGAACCATATCTAAGAATAGCCTCTATTCCATAATCAGAACATCTAGGAATAAATCTACACTTACTATGACTACTAAAAGGAATCATTTGATAAACCTTTATCATTCCTATTAAAAAATATTTCATAATATAATTATACTAAAAAATACATAAAAAGTAAAATTATTATTTATTTTTTACAAACAATTTGATACAATTATTAACAGGGTGATTATTGTGGAAGTTTTAGAAAAATTTAATATTACGCCAAATCATGATTCATTATATGTAAAAGCATTTACACATACATCATACGCAAACGAGCATGGAACAACTAGTTATGAAAGACTAGAATACCTTGGAGACGCAGTAATGGAATTAGTAATAAGTGAATACTTATACAACAACACAGAAAAACAAGAAGGAGAAATGACAAAACTAAGAAGTTACTATGTATGCGAAAATGCACACTACGAATATTCAAAACACTTAGGACTTAATGAATATGTACTCTTAGGAAATGGTGAAGAAGAATCCGGTGGAAGAGATAGAAAAGCAATCATAGCAGACATATATGAAGCATTTATAGGTGCAATTTTTCTAGATCAAGGATTTGAATATGTAAAAAGTTTTATATACAAACATATAATACCAATAATAGAAGACAAAAGAAATAACTTCTTTAACGACTATAAATCAGTACTACAAGAATTTGTACAAACAGACAAAAGAAGTCTAGTATATGAAGTAGTAGACGAAACAGGACCAGCACACAATAAGACATTCACAGTAGTAGTAAAAATAGATGATATACTATATGGAAAAGGAATAGCAGGAAGTAAAAAAGAAGCAGAACAACTAGCTGCAAAAGACGCTTTACAAAAAGCACAAAATGGGAGGTAATTATGGGAAGAGCATATGAAGTAAGAAAAGCAAGTATACAAAAAACAGGAGCAGCAAAAGCAAAACTATACTCAATGTACGCAAGAGAAATATATCAAATAGCTAAAAATGGAGGAACAGAACCAACAGGAAATCCTAGTCTAAAAAGAATACTAGAAAAAGCAAAAAAAGAACAAGTTCCAGCAGATATAA
>CAMOYT010000074.1 GCA_946630315.1 uncultured Bacillota bacterium
CCACCATTTTCAACTGCATTCTTTGTATCTGCTACTTCTGATTGAGCTTCTTCTGATACTATTATCTCTTTTATTATTTCTGTTTGAACTTGTTGTATAGTATTATTCATTTTACTGTCTGGTATATAAATTGCACAAAACATACCTATAACAATAGAACATAATAATACTATTATTAAAATTATTTTCTCTTTAAAATTATTCATTATTTTTTCGCTCCTTTCAAATCTCTTATATCATGTTCAGCTTCATTCATTCTGCCTTCAAGAGCATAAGTTCTTTCTATTACTGTATTGTGTTTGTCCACTTTTTCTTCAAGTTTTTGTATTCTATAATTTGTTAATTTGTTTGCAGCAAGAACTCCACAAAGAGAACCTACTACAGTACCAGCAAATCCTAATATAGCTACTATCATTGTTTCACTCATCTTTATTTTTCCTTTCTCAATTATCTACTTTTACATAATTTGTATTTGTATTAAATAAGTGTGTTAAATCTGTTTGCTCTACCCAACTACCATTAACCTTTTTATATACTTTTGAATATTTTTTCCAACTTCCGTTTTCTTTTATGTAGATGTTCTTATTAGAATCAACAGCTACTACTATAATCTCGTGGTCAGATGTAATATTAGTTATTGTATATTCAAAATAAGTTATTTTTTCTGTTGAAGGAATTTCGTATTCTACAGTAAATGTAGCTCCTGAAACTCTTCCTCCATAATATCCAATGGTAAATCTTAGAAACGCATCTTGTAATTCTTCTCTTGTCCAATTTCCTGTGTCCATATCTATAATATGATCTGTTGTGGAAGTAAAACTACTTTCTTCTCCCTTTATAGTTGAACCACTATAAAGTTGTAAATCTGCAACTTCACTACCAGAGGATGTGCTTTCACAATGACCTTTTACATTACAAGTTACATTTTTAATAATCGCATTTTCAGGTATTTCACTTAAATCAAAATAATAATCTATATAAGCTGTACTACCACTACTTGAACAATAATCACTGCCTGATGTAGATGATGTATCACTACCTTCTCCTATTGCTGATTGATAATATGTTCCTGATATATTTCCATGTGTAGTATAGCTCACTGGATAAGAAAATATTGTTCCAGTTGTTTGCACTTCTTTTTTTACTAATAAATTCGTTACATCAACATTGTTATCTTTAACCACAATATTTGATGTTGAATCCGTATTTACAATAATAGAAGCATTTTCTCCTTCAATTACATCTTGAGAACTTGGTTCTATTGTTACCCCCGACACGTTGCTATTAGTTGTTACTTCGTAAGCAATTCCATTTACTTCATAATTAATTGTTAAAGTTGCACCATAAAATCTAAAATAATAACTCGTAGAAGTAGTTGATCTACTGCCTCTTTTTCCATATAATCTTATTTTAGCATTTCTCAACTCTGATAAAGTCCAGTTTCCAGTAGATAAAGTTATTTCATTTGATGATGTACTAACATTTGAAGAGCTTCCTTTTGTTGTTGTTCCTGTGCACATTTGTATTTGTCTTGTACTTACATAACGAGTAGAAGTTGAACTTACATATGCTTTTGCCTTACAAGAAACAGAAATTATTGTTGCGTTATTAGGTATTTCACTTGTATCAAAATTATAATATATATATGTATTAGCACTACTCCCAGTATTAAGAATAAATTGTGCATAAGTATCACTTTCAGAGTCTGAATATCCGTTGCTTATTGGATAATAACTGCTAGTAGAATAATAAGAAGAATTGTCATCATCAAAAGAAGATGGAACAATAGAAATCTCCTTTTCTATATTAATTATTTTCGACATAGTATATTTCCTTTCTATTCCTGCAAATATATATCACCATCATTGCCTAATGTTGCAGCTGGTACAGATGAACCTGTGTAATATTTTTGAATTTGAAGTGTGCCTGTAATTTTAGTTCCAGATTTGTCTATTGCTTTTTTCCCTGAAACTATATTTTCTGCACTAATATCTAAATCAGTTAAATCAATTAATGTTTGTTCATTGTATATAACTTTATTTACTGACATATTATCACTCCTATCCTATAGTTACTGTTGTTCCACCTGCACTATTTGGACTTTCTACATAAGGTATTGAATTTACTGTTACACTTGACAAATAATCATAATCACTATCAGGTTGAATTGTTTGTTGACTTGTAGTAGGTGTCACCGTCTTACTTTGAGCTTTTATTGCTGCACCTGTATATGTACCTTGAACACCTAATATTGTAACACCACTTTTAATATTACCAGCTACTATTTTTGCTTGTTCAGTAGAACTTATTGCTACTTTACCACTTCCATCATGATAACCTTGTGGAACCGTATATTCTCCAGCTTTTGTTGAAATAGTTCCTGCTATTGCTCCATTATTAGGCATTGTTCCTGTTAATTTCGTTCCTCTTGCGTATGCAGTTTTTCCATTCAACATTTCTGCTACTGCTACTGTGGCATCACTAGAATTGACATCAAAATCACAAGTACCTTCTATTAGTTCTCCTGACTTATCGTGTGCAGTTATACCTGCTATTAGTTTATCCTCTGTTACTGTATCAGCTGTTAAATCAATTAAAGTGTTTCCTCCATAAATTATTTTATTAACACTCATTTCAACATACCTCACTTCCTATATAAATCGTATTTCCATATTGATTTGACGTTTCAAAAAATGGAATTTCTTTTACTGTTATATTTTCTTCTAATAATTTATCTTTTGTATATAATTCTTGATCTTGAAATGCTTGAGGAGTAATATCGTAAATCCCTTCATATTTTTCAACATCATCAGATATAACTTTTATGACATCATTTTCCATTGATATATCTATTTCTTCTTCATCATTTATTAATATATTAAGTTCTTCTTCACTTTCTAGTATAAATTCTAAATCCTCTATTGGTTCAAAACTAATATCTAAATTGCATTCATTTAATAGGTTTATCTGTATATCTTTTTCTTCTTCTACCAGTAAATTTAAATCCATCATACCACCTCATTTTCAGTATGAGTTATTTCATCAGTCAATTGAAGTGTTCCAGTTTTAGTTTGTTTGATTTTAGGATTTTCATTACATATTTCTATATCGAAAACATATTTTGCATAACTTAATTCATCAGTGTCTTCTGGTAAAATTGAAAAGTGATAATATCCTTCTTCATCTTTTGTTATATCTCCAGTGCTTAATCTCTTCTGAAATAAGAAATCTTTTTCATTACGATTTCTTTTAAATGTTATATATATTTCGTCGACATCTTGATTGAAGTCTGTTGTATCTTTATTTTTTATTTTAAATTTAAAAGGTCTATAGTCTCCTCTTGGCATTGTAATATCCATAAGCTACTC
>CAMOYT010000075.1 GCA_946630315.1 uncultured Bacillota bacterium
TAGTGTGTTACTATCTTGTCAGAAAGATAGTCTAAAGAACAAGACTGTCGTCTTTGTCCTTATTCTTCTTTTTACCACTAATAAACTCTTCAAATTCATCATTAAATTCATCTTCTTTATGTCTAGGTATTAATCCATCAGCTACTAAATGATATACAAAATTAGCCATTTTATTGATGACATTTTTTAATGTATCAATTGTATTAGATAAAGTAAATGCTTTATATCTTAAATTAGTATTTTCATATTTTAAATTTCTATTTTCATCTTCTAGTTTCATATTTTGTTGATGTATTTTTGAATAATCATTTGTTACCTCTTTAAGGTTCTTATAAGCATTATTTAGTTTAGGTTTTAAATCTTTAACTTTCTTTGCTTCTTCTACTACTTTATTCATACTATCAAAAGTTTCTTTCTTAACTTTAACAGATTCTTTATCAAACATAATAGTTTTATTTGATTTCATTTTTTCTTCTAATTCATCAATTGATTTTGATAACTTATCATCTTTTAGATCTAGTTCATTAGTTAATGATTTAGTTAGTTTCTTAAACTCTTTAATATTAATATGCTCTCTATCACTATGTTTAGTTCCTCTTTCTAAAGCAAAACCACACATATTTAGATATTCACAATATTCATCTTGTAACTCACTCAAGTGTTCTTTATCATGTATAAATTGTTTTTTAGATATTGTATATCTTTCTGTATTAGTTCTTTTATCTAGCTTCTTAACTAGTGGGACTACAACACAATGAATATGAGGTGTTTTTTCATCCATATGTAATGTTGCATGTAATATTTGATTATCTTCATATCCTAGTCCAAAATGTACAAATTCCATACATCTATCAGCCCAATTTTTAATTTCTTCCTTACTCATATCATTAAAGAATGTGTGTGTTGCAGTGAAAACTAATTCATCTGCAACAACACTTTTTGATTTATCTACCATTTGTCTAAATGTTCTTTTTCTATCATCTCTTTCAGTTTTCATTCTTTCTTCATGTTCTTTTTTATAGTCTTTAGTTATTTCATAAAAGCCTTTAACATATTTCATATTAAGTGGAACAAGTTCTACATTATCTTTTGTTTTAGATAAGTCTATATCAGGATTAGATTGATATGCTTTTTTCTCTCTTTTATTATGTGATCCAATTTGTGCTAAATCATTTAAAGTATAAATAGGTTCACTTCTAAATATTGCATAATTCATACTAATTTACCTTCTTGTATTTGAAATTTAATTACATTTTCTATAACATTAGATTTATTATTTTTATCAAATAATTCTACAGCACTCTTTCTATTATCCTCTAAACTTGTAATGTAATAATTTTCTGTTGTTTCTACATTTCTATGTCCTAATAAATTAGCTACATCATTAATCTTAGTTCCATTATTTAATACTTTAGTTGCATATGTTCCTCTTAAATCATAGAATCTACATTTTTCTATTCCTAATTCATTATGTATTATTTTAAATGGATATTTAGGAACATCAGTTCCAGAGAATGATCCATCATCATTAGTAAATACTAGATTTAATTTTTCTTCATTACCTTTGTTAATAACTATTCTTTTATCAACAACTTTTCCATTATCATTTGTTATTGTTTCTAAGTGATAATATTTATAATCTTTACCAAATACTTCTTTAAGATATTCTTGTCTTTCTTTATAGTTTTTTAATGCTGTTATTAATGTATTTCCAATATATATTTGTCTTGTTCCAGATATAGTTTTAGTTGTTCCTAAATACCATCTTCCTAAACTATCTTTAGGTTTATCATATAAGTTATGTCTTATATTTATTATTCCATTTTCTAAATCTATATCTTCCCAAGTAAGAGCAAACACTTCTCCAGTTCTCATTCCTGTATAACATGATGTTAAGAACGATGCTACAAAAGTAGCATTGTCCTTAAATCTATCTATTATTTTATCTATTTCTTCATTTGTATAATAATGTCTTTTATTATTAAGTTCTTCTTCTATTTTAGGAAGTCTTAATGTAAGAGCTGGATTATACTTTATAAATCCATATAAATTACATGCATCTCTAAATGAACCTTTAATGACTTTTAATATATTTTTATAATATGTTTTAGAATGATTATATTTATTAACTAAATCAGTTATAAATGAATTTAAAGCAACACTTGTTATTGTTGATAGTTTATATTTTCCTATATTCTTTTTTAGATATTTATTAATAATTATTTTATATGTTTGAATAGTATTATATTTTAAATTATTCATACAATAATTTTCTAACCAATAATCAAGATAATCTGAATAAGATAAATCACATTGTTTAAATGGAATACCTGCATTTAAGTATTCAGTATATGCTTGTGATCCAGATTCTAATGCTTCTGCCTTAGTTCTAAAACCTGATTTACTTAACCATTGTCTTTTATTATCCACCTTAGCTATTTCAATTCTATATTCATAGAAGTTTCCTCTTTTTCTGATATTAATTTTACTCATTTACTTCTACCTCAATTACAATCTTTTTAATATCAGATAAATTAGATAAATCTTTTCCCTCATTTTGAATTAAAAACTTTTCTAATGAACTTTTTAATACTTTTAAACTTCCTAATTTAATAGCTGGTAAATATCCTTTTCTAATTAATTCATAAATATAATTTGGACTTGAGTGTAATATAGAAGATACTTCATGAACTGTATAAACTAACTTATCATTCATCTGAATCACTATCCTCTCCAGTAATTTCTCTTATCATTCTTTCCATTTCTGCTTGTTCTTCTGGAGTAGCAGGTTCAGATTTAATATCTTCATTAAGCCACCAAGGAACTGGTGATTTATCAACTTTATCACTATTATATTTATATTTATTTCTATTATTATATTTATTATTATGTTTAATTGAATAATCAATATCTTCTTGATTATTTGATTTATCTCTTATTGACCATTTATCCCATATGTTATCAACTAATTGAATAACCCTTCTAGTATTTTTATCATTGTGATCATAAATACATTTAATTAATCCTATCTTTTCTAATTTCTTAATATGTCTTGAAGCTGTTTCTATTGTTATATTATACATTTCAGAAAGTTTTTTATTTGTTATCCAACAATATCCTTCCTTTTTGCATAAGTATATAATACGTTCAGCAATCAATTTTTCTTCTGGTGTTAATAATTTTGTTTCATAAATGTGTTTTGGTACTACTGCATAAATTACAATATAGTCTTCCATGTTTTTAATCTCCTTTCAAATTACTGAACATCGGCCTTTGTTCAATATCATTATCTCGAATATTGATTATTTAAAACATGTCAAAAAATTCTCTATTTTTATCCTA